>JBIILF010000047.1:0-6074 GCA_044232785.1 Candidatus Planktophila sp.
CGCAGCTAAGTTTGCAATTAACGTCGAAACTATTGATACCCAAATCATTGGGCCATCATGGGGTAAAGAGATCACTAAGAAAGCTCTTTACGGCTTGATCGCATTCTTGCTAGCCGTAATGCTCTATTTGGCAATGGCCTTTGAACCTAAGATGGCAATCGCATCAATCGTTGCGGTTATTCACGACGTCATCATCACCGTAGGAATTTATGCGCTGGTGGGCTTTGATGTAACACCGGCCACGGTGATCGGTTTCTTAACTATCTTGGGTTATTCCCTATATGACACAGTTATTGTTTTCGATAAGGTCCGCGAAAATACTCGGTCAATCACAACGACTGGAAAATCTACTTACTCACAAGCAACTAACTTGGCTGTAAATCAGACAATTGTGCGTTCTTTGAACACTTCAATTATCGCGTTGCTACCTGTAGGTTCGATTCTCTTTGTTGGTGCCGGGTTACTTGGCGCTGGAACACTGAAGGATCTCTCGCTAGCGCTCTTTATCGGATTAGCTATCGGAACTTACTCATCACTATTTATCGCACCACAAGTTCTTTCTGGCTTGCGCGAGCGCGAGCCAGCGATGATCGCATTGACCAAGCGCGTTAATGCTCGCGGTGGCGTTGCTGCTGTTTCTTCCGAAACTAGTACCGAAACTGTGCAAAGTCGCGGGCCTCGCAACCAGCCAAAACGCAAAGCCAAGAAAAAGTAGTTCTCCTTTTCAAGTAACTAACCACTGTGTTGTTAACTAGAATCCGACCATGGACACTCTGTTAGCGCCGGTGGTTAGTGCTTTAACAGAGCATCATCCTGGCGATAAGTTAGTTAATCTCGAACGTGCCTTCCTGGTTGCTAAAAAGGCTCACACCGGACAATTTCGTAAATCAGGCGAAGAGTACATAACGCATCCAGTCGCAGTGGCTGCCATATTGGCAGAGTTTGGCCTTAATGAAGATGTAGTAATCGCGGCGCTATTGCATGACACTGTCGAAGACACCACTTACTCATTACCGCAATTACGTAAAGAGTTCGGTGAAGAGATCGCACTTTTAGTTGATGGTGTTACTAAGTTAGATAAATTAACTTATGGCCCGACAGCAGAGGCTGAAACTGTCAGAAAGATGATCGTTGCAATGTCGCGCGATATCCGAGTTTTGCTAATCAAGCTAGCCGACCGATTGCACAATGCGCGAACCTGGAAGTTTGTTTCAGTCGAATCGGCAGAGCGTAAAGCCCGCGAGACTCTCGATATCTATGCCCCCTTAGCTCATAGGCTAGGAATGAATGCAATTAAGTGGGAACTCGAAGATTTGAGCTTCGAAGTTCTTGAGCCAAAGAAGTTCTTAGAGATATCTCGACTTGTTGCGGAGAGAAATCCGGCTCGCGTTACTTTAACCAATGAAGTTATCGAAGCTGTTAAGGCAGATTTACTCGCCGACGGTGTTAAGTGCACAGTTACGGGTAGACAGAAACATTTCTATAGCGTTTATCAAAAGATGGTGGTCCGTGGCCGTGACTTCAACGACATTTACGATTTAGTTGGTATTCGAGTTTTGGTCGAAGATGTCCGTGACTGTTACGCCGTATTGGGTGCGATTCACGCACGTTGGTCACCAGTTCCGGGTCGATTTAAAGATTACATCGCTATGCCGAAGTTCAATCTTTATCAATCTCTGCATACAACAGTGATTGGACCCAGCGGAAAAGCGATTGAAATCCAGATTCGAACTTATGACATGCACTCACGTGCCGAATTTGGTATCGCGGCGCATTGGAAATACAAACAAGGTAGTGAAGCTAATTCTTCTTCGCCTGAAATGTTGTGGCTACGACAGCTGCATGAGTGGCAGAAAGAGACTGAAGACCCATCAGAGTTCTTAGACTCGCTGCGCTTTGACCTAGGTTCTCCGGAAGTTTTCGTCTTCACGCCAAAGGGGAGTGTTATTGCACTTCCGGGTGGCTCGACTCCAGTTGACTTCGCGTATTCAGTTCACACCGATGTAGGCAATCGATGCGCCGGCGCAAAAGTTAATGGACGACTCGTGCCACTTGAGTCTAAGTTGAATAATGGTGATGTTGTAGAGGTCGTTCTGAACAAGGGCGAACATGCCGCTCCGAGTCGGGACTGGCTTAATTTTGTAAAGAGTCCGCGCGCCCGTTCTAAGATAAAAGCTTGGTTTAGTAAAGAGCGCCGCGAAGAGGCTATTGAAGCCGGTCGCGAATCAATCGCTCGGCAAATGCGCAAAGCGGGTTTACCACTTCAGAAAATTTTTGCGGGGCATGCTTTGCTCGAACTATCTCATGAACTCCATTATCCGGATATTTCGGCTCTGTATAGCGCAGTTGGTGATGGGCATGTTTCTTCAGCATCCATAATTGAAAAGTTGATTGCGTCACTGGGGCAAGAGGATTCTCATCCAGAGGCGACAGTTCCTACTTTCCCAACGGGAGTGCAAGCAACTAGACGCTCAAGCAGTTCTGTTGAAGTGGCCGGAATTGGCGATGTTTATGTGAAGTTAGCTCGTTGTTGCACGCCCGTTCCCGGTGATGCCATCATGGGTTTTATAACTAAGGGCAATGGCGTTTCGGTACATCGAGGCGATTGCATTAATGCGGCAGACCTAATTAGCAATCAAGCTGAGCGAGTTGTCGAAGTTAAATGGCTAGCCGGAGCAGCAAGTGTTTTCCTGGTCAACATCCAAGTTGAGGCGCTAGATCGTGCACGTCTTTTAGCAGATGTAACTCGCACGTTATCTGAGCAACATGTAAACATCTTAAGTGCGGCCGTAAGTACCTCAAAAGATCGCACCGCAATTTCAAGATTTACCTTTGAAATGGCAGATGCGACACATCTTGATGCAGTACTAAGCGCAGTGCGCAATATTGAAGGCGTTTACGATGTTTATCGCACCTTCAATAATTAAGAGAGAATCTTTTAACTAAATTCAGCTAGGTTCTTTTCAGCTTCAGCCAACCAAACTTTACGAGCAGCGGCAGAGTCAGAGGCTTCTTGCGCCTTCTTCGCGTTGCCGGCAGCAGCAGATTTCGCAGCCACCTTCTCGTAGTTTTCGATCGCTTCAGAAAGCTGACGAACCACATCGGCGGCGCGAGCTTTTGCAGCTGGATCACTCTTGCGCCAGATCGTTGCTTCGGCTTCCTTATAGGCAGCTTCAACTACTTCTAAGCGAGCATCAAGTGCCGCACGCTTGTCACGAGCAGTCATGCCGATTTTGCTCCATTGGCTCTGTAACTCGCGTAAGACTTTCTTCTGCTCTGCTAGGTCAGTAATTGGCAGCAATTTTTCAATTTCGGCGATAAGTGTGTTTCTTTTTTCTAGATTAGCGCTCATTGTTACTTCGCGCTTTTCCAAATCAGCATTTTTAGCCACGAAGAAACTATCTTGCGCAGTTTTAAAGCGAGCCCAAAGTTTGGTGTCTTCACTCATCTTTCCGCGGCCAGCAGCTTTCCACGCATCCATTAAGGATTTAAATCTACGAGCTGTGGCAACCCAATCAGTTGATGTTGCAAGCGCTTCAGCTTCAGCAACCAATTTCTTCTTTGCTTCAGAAACTACAGAAGTGACTTCTTCCAAAGCAGCAAAGTGGGTACGTCGACGCTTATCGAATTTATTTCGGGAAGATGAGAAACGCTTCCAAAGGTCAGTGTCAGTTTTTTTATCTAGGCGAGGAGCCGATTTCCACTCATCAAGTAGAGCTTTCAGGCGATCGCCAGTGACTTTCCAACTAGTTGAGTCAGCAAGTGATTCAGCCTCGGCAACAATCTTTTCTTTCTCGATCAGAACTTGTGCCAAACGTTCAGCTTTTACAGTTTCTTCAGCAGCTTTCTTAGCTTCGTAAGCACCACGATGATCTTCAATCAGTGGCGAAAGCTGCTCAACAGCGACGGCAAGTGCAGCAAGGTCTCCGACACCATTTAATTCACGAACTTGTTCGCGCAATTTAATAACAGCGCTAGTTGCATCGCCTGGCACCATTGCACCAGATTTGATGCGCGCTGATAGCAACGCGACCTCGGATGCAATTGCTTCGAACTTGCGCACAAAATAGGCGAGTGCTTCTTCGTTGCTTTTGCCTGGATATGAACCAACTGGCTTATCGCCTTCAGGCGTAATTACATAGACTGTGCCATCTTCGCCAACGCGACCGAATCGAGCCGGGTCACCAATCAGTGCTGCAGCGGCAGATACAACTGCGGGGGATTGGGTGGGATTAATTGAATTCTCGGTCATGGTGGTTCCTTTCAGCGCGGTAGCTCGTGAGTTCAACTCGTTCGAGCCGTCGCTATTTGGTTGGCGATTGACGGGTAGTACGTTGGGGTGGCGTTACACAAAAATGAGAGAAATCATCGCTGCACTTCGCCGTTGGTTGGAAAGGTAAAGGTACCCTGTCCGCCTAGGGTATTTCCAATGGGCACCTGCTCACCCCTAAGAATTGAGCGTGGAGAGGTGGCAGCAAGATGCTGGTAGCAGGCTTTGCCGCTCAAATGTATGCCACTAATTGTTGGGTTCTAGCTACCGGCGAAGGTAATGAGTGCATCGTTATTGACCCAGGCATGCCCGATGTTTCACTTGAATTGGCTGATCTACTTACCAAGCATCGCTTGAAACCTGTTGCCACACTTCTAACACATGGACATTTAGATCACACATTCTCAGTCGTTCCCATTTGTGATGGGTATGGAATTCCGGCCTATATACATTCGGAAGATCGAAACTTGTTGCGCGATCCAGCTGCCGCGGTTAGCGCCGAATTTGCTGAAATGCTCGCCGCCATGACATTTACTGAACCAAAATTAGTAACAGAGTTAAAAAGTGGCGAAGAGTTTGAATTAGTCGGTTTGAAAATCAAAGCAATTCATAGCCCCGGCCATACCCGTGGTTCTTTGATGTTTCTCGTAGATGGACAAACGCTGCTCAGTGGTGATGTTTTATTCGCTGGTTCTATCGGGCGTACCGATTTACCAACTGGCTCTAGTGAAGATATGCAGAAAACCTTAAGCAAGAAAGTTCTGACGTTAAATGATGAAATAAGGGTTCTCCCAGGACATGGCCCCGAAACTAAGATTGGATACGAACGTAAGAACAATCCATATCTCATCGAAGTATCGAGAGCGAGTCGAGTATGAAATTTCAAGCACCAAAGGGCGTGAGTGAGTATGTGCCGCCAAGAAGCAACGCTTTCTCGTGGGTGCGCGCCACTTTAGAGGCAACAATCAGTAGTGCTGGTTATCAATTACTCGAATTACCGATCTTTGAAGATACCGATCTCTTCTCACGAATTGGCGCATCTACTGATGTTGTGTCCAAAGAGATGTATACCTTTGAAGATCGCGGTGGACGTTCGATCACTTTGCGTCCCGAAGGAACTGTTGGTGCTCTTCGTGCAATTAATGAACATGGCTTAGATCGTGGATCGTTGCCAGCAAAAGTTTATTATTGCGGTCCATTCTTTCGTGCTGAACGGCCACAAAAAGGGCGCTATCGTCAGTTCTATTCCATTGGAATCGAAGCTATCGGTACTCACGATGCTGCACTTGATGCCGAAATTATTTCGATCGCGGACGCCGGATTTAAGAAATTAGGTCTGACTAAATATCGATTAGAAATGACTTCACTCGGAGATGCCACTTCACGCGCTGCGCACCGAGTTGATCTGGTCAAATTTATCGATGGTCTTGAATTAGATGACGAGACTGCAGAGCGCGCGAAGTTGAATCCACTTCGTTTGTTCGATGATAAGCGTGATGAAGTTCGCGCGCTTATGTCTAAGGCTCCGATCTTGCTCGATTATTTATCACCAGAAGCAAAAGCCAATTTCGCAGGAGTGCAGCGCCACTTAACTGCAATGGGTATTGCATTTGAGATTAATCCACGAATGGTCCGGGGTCTTGATTACTACACGGGTACGACTTTCGAATTTGTACACGAGTTGCTTGGCGCACAATCTGGTATTGGTGGCGGCGGCCGATATGACGGTTTAATGGGCGAGATCGGTGGCCAAGATATAACTGGTATCGGTTTCGGGATTGGTTTAGATCGCGCACTTCTCGCC
>JBIILF010000048.1:0-6063 GCA_044232785.1 Candidatus Planktophila sp.
TCGCCACCTGAAAGAGTCGGCGCTGACTGGCCAAGTCGAACATAGCCAAGCCCCACATCGCAGAGAGTCTTTAGGAAACGAGAGATAGTGGGTACTGATTCAAAGAAGTTATGGGCCTCTTCAATCGGCATATTTAGAACGTCAGAGATTGATTTACCTTTGTAATGAACTTCAAGAGTTTCGCGGTTATAGCGAGCACCATGACAAATTTCGCAGGGCACATAAACATCCGGCAAGAAGTTCATCTCGATAGTAATGGTGCCATCGCCAGAACAGTTCTCGCAGCGACCACCTTTTACGTTAAAGCTAAATCGACCTTGCTGGTATCCACGAACCTTGGCTTCGGTGGTCTCAGCAAAGAGTGCTCGAACTTTGTCGAATACGCCGGTGTAAGTAGCTGGATTCGAACGAGGCGTACGGCCAATTGGAGATTGGTCAACGTGTACAACTTTATCGAGCAAATCGATGCCAGTAATTGTGCGGTGGCGACCAGGCACGATGCGCGCACCATTTAATTTATTTGCCAGCGTTGAATATAAAATATCATTAATTAGCGTTGATTTTCCGGAACCACTAACGCCAGTAACCGAAACAAATACACCTAACGGAACACTGACTTCAATATCTTTTAGGTTGTTCTCTTTTGCGCCCTTAATCGTCAACTTGCGCTTTGGATCAATCGGTCTGCGCTCACTCGGAATCGCAATAGCTTTACGACCAGATAAATAAGCACCCGTAATTGATTCAGGTGAATCAATTAAATCTTGGTAGCTGCCCGATACAACAACGTGTCCCCCGTGCTCACCGGCACCTGGCCCAATATCTACCACCCAGTCGGCGGCGCGAATTGTTTCCTCATCGTGCTCAACCACGATCAAGGTATTTCCCAGATCGCGCAAGCGAGTGAGTGTTTCAATAAGGCGCACATTGTCGCGTTGATGCAAACCAATAGATGGCTCATCTAATACATAGAGAACGCCAACTAAGCCAGAGCCGATCTGAGTCGCCAAGCGAATACGTTGTGCTTCACCACCGGAAAGAGTTGCAGCTGGTCGAGCCAACGATAAGTAATCCAAGCCAACATCTAGCAAGAAGCCTAAGCGGGCATTAACTTCTTTCATTACACGCTCGGCAATTTGAGCTTCTCGCTTATTTAATTCGATCTGCTTCAGGAAATCAGCGCAATCATTAATCGCCAGTTCGCAAATTTCCGCAATATTTTTGCCACCGATAGTAACCGCTAATACTTCTGGCTTTAGGCGTGCGCCATCACAAGTGCCACATGGCACTTCGCGCATATATGACTCATAGCGTTCGCGACTAAATTCGCTATCGGTCTCAGAGTGTTTGCGCTGCAAGAACGGAATTACGCCTTCAAAGCCAGTTGAGTAATTACGGGTACGACCATAACGATTTTTATACTTCACATGAACTTTATGTTCGTGGCTATTTAGGATCGCATTACGCGCTTTCTCGGAAATCTTCTTCCAAGGCACATCAAATTTAAAAGAGACCTCTTCGGCTAGCCCTTCAAGTAGATGGGTGAAATATTCTGAGGTATGGCCTGATGACCAAGGCGCAATCGCACCTTCAGAAATACTGATCGAATCATCTGGAATAACAAGATCAATATCAACTTCGAGTTTGGTTCCGATACCAGAACAATCTGGGCAAGCACCAAAAGGTGAGTTAAATGAGAATGATCTTGGCTCAAGTTCTTCAAAAGATAAACTGCAATCATGGCAAGCTAAATGCTCGCTATAAATACGTTCCTTATCGCCACCTTTAGCATCAACGAAATCTAAAATCACGATTCCTTGGGCTAACCGCAGAGCTGTTTCGATTGAATCGGTAAGTCTGGACTTTGATTCAGCTTTTGCAGTTAAGCGATCAATTACAACTTCGATCGTATGTTTCTCTTGCTTCTTTAGCTTTGGAGCTTCAGAGAGCGCAACTACTTCGCCATCAATACGTGCACGCGAATATCCCTGGCTCATTAAATCTTGGAATAAATCTAAGAACTCGCCTTTACGAGCTCGCACCACTGGAGCTAAAACTTGGAACTTGGTGCTGGCCGGCATCGTCAAGATTTGATCCACGATCGCCTGCGGTGATTGCCGAGTTACCTCTTTGCCGCAGCTAGGGCAATGTGGGCGACCAGCTCGAGCGAAGAGCAAGCGCAGATAGTCATAAACTTCAGTAATAGTTCCGACCGTTGATCTTGGGTTTCGGTTAGTTGATTTCTGATCAATCGAAACTGCCGGGGATAAACCTTCAATGAAATCTACATCTGGTTTATCCATCTGCCCTAAGAACTGGCGAGCGTATGCAGAGAGTGACTCAACATAGCGGCGTTGGCCTTCAGCGAAGATGGTGTCGAATGCAAGCGAAGACTTACCTGATCCGGATAGACCAGTAAAAACCACTAACGAATTTCGGGGTAGTTCGATTGAGACATCTTTTAGGTTATGTTCGCGGGCGCCGCGCACAACCAACTTATCAATGCTCATGACTTTAGTGACCCGCTTCTTCCATATTTCGTAGCTCGCGCTTTAGTTCTTTGAGTTCATCGCGCAAACGAGCCGCGAGTTCAAAATGAAGATCTGCTGCAGCGCTGCGCATCTGATCGGTGAGCGACTCTATCAAGCCCATTAACTCTTGTCGCGGCATAGATAAAAGCGACTTGGTGTGGAAGCCAATGGCTGGAATGCCTGATTTAGATTTCTTGCCGGATGCCAACAATTCATCACTATCTTCGCCCTCTTTAACAATCAGGTCAGTGATGTCAGAAATCTTCTTACGAAGTGGCTGCGGATCAACGCCACGTTCGAGGTTATAGGCAACTTGCTTAGCTCTGCGACGATTAGTTTCATCGATTGCCTTGGCCATGGATTTAGTGATGTTGTCGGCATACATATGAACTTCGCCCGAAACATTTCGAGCTGCGCGGCCGATGGTCTGAATAAGTGAAGTAGCCGAACGCAAGAAGCCTTCCTTGTCGGCATCGAGGATCGCAACTAGTGATACTTCAGGTAGATCTAAACCTTCGCGCAGCAAGTTAATTCCGATCAACACATCGTATTCACCATTTCGCAGTTCGCGCAGTAGTTCAACGCGGCGCAAGGTATCTACTTCGCTATGTAGGTAGCGAACTCGGACTCCCCTGCCCTGCAAATAATCCGTCAAATCTTCAGACATCTTCTTGGTCAAAGTAGTAACCAATACTCGTTCATTTAACTCTGCTCGCTTATTAATCTCGAGCAGCAAGTCATCAATCTGACCCTTAATTGGTTTGATAATGATTTGTGGATCTACTAAACCAGTTGGTCGGATTACTTGTTCAACCACATCATTTTCAACTTTAGTTAACTCGTATGTGCCAGGAGTTGCCGAAAGGAAAACTTTCTGGCCAACTCGCTCAAGGAATTCGTTCCAACGAAGTGGGCGATTATCTAGCGCACTCGGCAGGCGAAAACCATGCTCAACCAACGTGCGCTTTCGAGAGGCATCACCTTCGAACATAGCGCCAATTTGCGGCACAGTTACATGGCTTTCATCGATAACCAATAAGAAATCTTCGGGGAAATAGTCGAGCAAACAATGTGGCGCAGAACCAGTTTCGCGACCATCGAGGTGGCGAGAATAGTTTTCAATACCTGAACAGAAACCAAGTTGCGCCATCATCTCCAGGTCAAAAGTCGTGCGCATGCGTAAACGCTGTGCTTCAAGCAATTTTCCTTGCCGTTCGAAAGTTTCTAGTTGAATAGCCAGCTCTGCTTCGATATCAGCCATTGCGCGCTTCATAGTTTCGGGCCCAGCTGCATAGTGAGTAGCCGGGAATACATACATTTCAGTTTCTTCACGAATGATCTCGCCCGTTAGCGGATGCAGAGTTGTGATGCGCTCGATCTCATCACCAAACATCTCAATGCGCAGAGCAAGTTCTTCATACATCGGAATAATCTCAATGGTGTCACCGCGGACTCGGAAAGTGCCCCGCTCAAAAGCCATGTCATTTCGCTTGTACTGAATATCCACAAAACGACGAAGCAAGGTATTGCGATCAATTTCATCGCCCACTTTGAGCTGAATCATGCGATCTACGTATTCCTGTGGCGTACCAAGACCATAGATACAAGAAACCGTCGCCACCACGATTACATCGCGGCGGGTCAATAACGAATTCGTTGCTGAGTGACGCAGGCGCTCTACCTCATCATTGACGCTGGAATCCTTCTCAATAAAAGTATCAGTCTGCGGAACGTAAGCTTCAGGTTGGTAATAGTCGTAATATGAGACGAAATATTCAACTGCATTGTTAGGTAGCAACTCTTTGAATTCATTTGCTAACTGAGCGGCCAAAAGCTTATTGGGGGCTAACACCAAGGTAGGCCGTTGTAACTTCTCAATTAACCAAGCAGTTGTAGCTGATTTGCCGGTTCCCGTGGCGCCAAGTAGAACTACATCTTGTACGCCATTATTGATCCGTCGCGCAATTTCCTCAATCGCAACCGGTTGATCGCCAGCCGGAACGTAATCACTAATTACTTGAAAAGGGCTGACTTTGCGTTGCAGGTCGTCGACCGGACGCATTTATTTACCTTGGTTCTTAGCTAGCGGCAGTAATACGCTCTGCCAAATTTCTTCGACTTGGCGCAAAAGCTCATCTTCGTCGCCTTGATTTTCGATCACTAAATCACAGTGTGCAATTCGATCTTCACGTGTTGCTTGAGCCGCCATACGGCCAACTATTTCATGGTTGGCTAACCCGCGCTCTTTCAACCGATTAGTTCGAGTCGCTACATCTGATTCGACGGTAATTGCATAATCAAATCGGTTACGCGAGTTAGATTCGGCTAACAGCGGGATTTCATAGATCACGATGGCATCTGCCGGCAAGGATTTTCTGGCCTCTTCAAATAGGCGCTGAACCTCAGGATGAACGATGGATTCCAACTTAGCTTTAGCAGCTGAATCAGCAAAAATAATCTCGCCTAGTTTGCGGCGATCAATATCGCCATCTTTTAAAATTACATCACCGAATGTTGTAACTACTTCATCAAAACCAACAGAGCCACGTTCGATCGCAGCACGAGCTAATTGGTCGGCATCAAAAACGTAAGACCCTAACTGATGGAAATACTTAGCGACCTGGGATTTCCCAGCGCCAATTCCACCAGTTAGGGCCACGATTAACATCGAGATTACTAACTGCTAACTAGAAGCTAAGTTATTCAGCAGACTCAGTTGTTACTTCAGCTGCAGGTGATTCTGAAGTGTATGAAGTTACATTTTCAGAAGAAGCGTCAGCTGCTGGTTCAGCAGCAGCATCTGCAGCCTTCGCTTCAGACTTCTGCTTCTTGTGAGCTAGGAAGCGCTCTTGTGCGAGAGCGTATTGTGCTTCCCACTCAATGCGCTGAGTGTCATAGCCAGGCTTCCACTCTTGAGTATCAGCATCAAAACCTTCTGGATAGATGAAGTTTCCTTCAGCATCGTAACGAGCAGCCATTCCGTATTGAGTTGGATCAAATGCTTCGATCTCAACTTCGTGTCCTTCATTAGCTTGCTTTAATGAAAGCGAAATACGGCGACGCTCTAGGTCGATATCGATAATCTTTACAAATAGTTCATCATCTACTTGAACTACCTGCTCAGGGATCTCAACGTGACGCTCAGCTAGCTCGGAGATGTGAACTAGGCCTTCGATTCCTTCGTGTACGCGAATAAACGCACCGAATGGAACCAACTTAGTCACAACACCAGGAACAACCTGTGCGATTGTGTGAGTGCGAGCAAATGCTTGCCATGGATCTTCTTGAGTTGCCTTAAGTGAAAGTGATACGCGCTCGCGCTCGAAATCAACTTCTAGAACTTCAACAGTTACTTCGTCGCCAACTTCGACAACCTCTGATGGGTGATCGATGTGCTTCCAAGATAGCTCTGAAACGTGAACCAAACCATCGACGCCACCAAGATCAACGAAAGCACCGAAGTTAACGATTGATGAAACCACACCATCGCGTACTTGACCCTTTTGTAGTTGATTTAGGAATGTTGTGCGTG
>JBIILF010000049.1:0-5967 GCA_044232785.1 Candidatus Planktophila sp.
ATCTTCGGATTTAACAATGGCGCGAATTCGCTTGCTATACAAATCTGTTAAATCTACGAAATTTGCACCATCAAGTGGTGATGCAGCAGTTAACGAAATGTGATCGCGAATCAATACTGGCTGACCAACTTTATAGTCGGTATTAATTCCACCGCAGGCATTTGTAAGAACTACTACTTTGCAACCTGCTTTGACTGCCGTGCGAACTCCGTGCACTACTGGTTCCATCCCTTTACCTTCGTAAAGGTGAGTGCGTCCTAAGAAAACTAGAACGCGGACAGTTTTGCCGCCTTCAGTAATTTCATATGAGCGAACTTTTCCGGAGTGACCTTCAACTGCAGGTGGTAAGAAACCAGGCAATTCATGCGCATCACATTCAAACTTTGGAGTGCCGAGCGCGTCAGTTGCGCTGACCCAACCTGATCCCATTACAAGTGCTACATCGTGGACTGGAACACCAGAGCGCTTTGCAATTTCAGCAGCAGCGGATTCGGCGATAATTAATGGTTGGCTCATGCCTCAATAATGTCACAGAGCACGGTACCGCTCGTAACAGTTTCGCCGATTACTGCGCTTAAGTTTGAGATCACACCAGATCTATGCGCCATCAACGGCTGTTCCATCTTCATGGCTTCAAGCACGATAACTAAGTCACCTTTTTCGACGCTTTGGCCCTGCTCGACTGCGATCTTTACAACAGTTCCTTGCATCGGGCTAGTTAAGCCAACGCTTCCTGCGCCACCAGCGAGGGCATCTTTGGCGCGATGTCGTTTCACTACCGGTTCAGGTGCGTGCACCAAAATCTCGAATCGCTTGCCATTAATTTCAGCTACTAAATGGTCAGCTGCCGCTTTAGTTTGCGCTTCAAGAGGGAGAATTTTGAATTCTGGAATTTCATTTTTGAATTCTTTTTCTATATAGCTGGTGTAAACCTTAAATTCCTGAGTGAATGCGGGGTCTTCCAATATTGCTTTATGGAAAGGAAGCGCAGTCGCCATACCTTCGATTCTAAATTCGGCGATGGCGCGACGAGCACGATTTATTGCTTCTTCACGAGTTGCACCAGTAACAATCAACTTTGCCAGTAATGAATCGAAATTTCCGGTTATTGAGTCGCCACTTCTAAAGCCAGTATCTACTCGAACGCCAGGACCTGTCGGTAATGACATCTCGGTGATACGACCCGGGGCAGGCAAGAAAGAGCGACCCGGATCCTCGCCATTGATTCTAAACTCTAGTGAATGGCCGCGAACAATTGGATCGCCATAACCAAGTTCTTCGCCCATAGCAATGCGGAATTGTTCGCGCACTAAATCGATACCAGTTACTTCTTCGCTTACCGGATGCTCCACTTGTAGGCGAGTGTTAACTTCTAGAAAAGATATTGTTCCGTCCACGCCGACCAGGAACTCGCAGGTGCCGGCACCTATGTAGCCAGCTTCTTTCATAATTGCTTTAGATGCCCGGTAAAGTTCTTCGTTTTGCGCCTCTGTTAAAAATGGCGCAGGTGCTTCTTCAACTAATTTCTGGTGGCGGCGCTGTAGCGAACAATCACGTGTACTGATTACTGCTGCGTTACCGAATTTATCAACTAATACTTGGGTTTCGACGTGTCGGGGTTTATCTAAGTACCGCTCAACAAAACATTCACCACGCCCAAAGCCAGATATAGCTTCACGAACTGCAGATGCAAAAGCTTCGGGAATTTCTTCCATAGTAAAAGCAATCTTTAGGCCACGTCCACCGCCACCATGCGCTGCTTTAATTGCAACCGGGAGTCCATGTTCTTTCGCAAAAGCAATAATCTCATCTGGGCTATCAACTGGATCAGCTGTACCGGCAACTAACGGTGCGCCAGCTTTTGCGGCGATTTTTCGGGCCGAGACTTTATCGCCAAGTGCCTTAATGGCAGCAGGTGGTGGACCAATCCAAATTAACCCAGCATCAATTACGGCTTGGGCAAAATTAGCGTTCTCAGAAAGAAACCCATAGCCAGGGTGCACAGCATCGGCACCTGATTGTTTTGCAACTGCAATTAATTTCTCGATATTTAAATAAGTTTGGGCTGCGGTAGTTCCATTAAGTGAATAAGCAGAATCTGCCATTTGGGCATGCATTGAATCGCGATCTGTCTCAGAATAAACCGCAACGCTGGCAATGCCATGGTCTGCGCAGGCACGAATAATGCGTACTGCAATTTCGCCACGGTTAGCAATTAATACTCGTTTCATCCGAGCTCCTTAACTTGCGGCCAGGTGTAACCAAGCTCAGTCATCGCTGCTCGAAGAAATGGCATTGAGATGCCAACTACATTTGTGTAATCGCCTTCAATGCTTGGAATAAATGGGGAACTAAAACCATCGAGAGTAAAACCACCCGCTACATGTAGTGGCTCGCCGGTTGAAACATAATCGGCAATCTCAAGATCACTCATATCCGAAAAAGTTACTTTGGTGGTTATGCGATCAGATATCTCGCGATCTTTACTGGTATCAATTATGCAATGTCCCGTGTGCAAGAAACCAGAATTTCCGCGTACTCGACTTGCTCGCTCAGTTGCCACCTCTGGCGTGCCTGGTTTTCCTAGGGAAACTCCATCGAATTCAAAGGTGGAATCACACGCAATGATCACGGCATCGCCAGTAATCTGTTCGCGCACGGTGTGAGCCTTAGTAATCGCTAGTGCAATAACCATATCTGCGGGGGACATAGAGTTGAAAAACTCAGTCTCTTCATCAACATGGCTCACGATAATCTCTGGCTTTAATCCAGCTGACTCGAGTAAGCGCTTACGTGAAGTAGAAGCAGAAGCCAAAATCAATCTAGTCATCTTAGAAATTACGTCCTGACCCAAATTTAATATGTTGCGGAAGTGGTGCGCGCAAAATTGGCGCTGCCCATACGCTCCGCTTTACAACTGGCTTTAATTCTTCGCGCTTATGGTTTGCCAAGGCAAGTTCAATTGCAGCAAGCTCTTCGACTGTGGGCTGGCCAGCAGTCACAGTAAATCTAATTTCTGACGCACCCATTAGAGCGGAATATTTCCATGTTTGCGTGGCGGTAGAGCATCGCGCTTAGTCTTAAGTGAGCGGAATGCCTTAGTGATGTAGGCACGTGATTGGTTAGGTTCGATCACTGCATCGATGTAACCACGCTCTGCTGCCAAGTAAGGATTAGCTAGCGTTTCGTTGTACTCCTCAATTAGCTCAGCTCGCTTAGCTTCAGGGTTTTTTGCATCCCTTAATTCACTGCGATAGAGAATATTTACTGCACCTTGAGCACCCATTACGGCAATTTCAGCACTTGGCCAAGCTAAGTTGATATCAGCGCCAATATATTTAGAGCCCATCACGATAAAAGCGCCACCATATGCTTTGCGAGTAATTAAAGTTACTAGTGGAACTGATGCTTCAGCATATGCATAAAGCAACTTTGCGCCACGGCGAATGATGCCATTCCACTCTTGTTCAGTGCCAGGCAAGAAGCCAGGAACGTCAACGAGGGTAAGTATTGGAATATTAAAAGCATCGCAGAAGCGTAAGAATCGCGCTGCTTTTTCACTGGAATTGATATCTAAAGTTCCAGCTAGTTGCTGCGGTTGATTAGCAATGATGCCAACAGATTCGCCTTCAATGCGACCAAAACCAACCACGATATTTGGGGCGTATAGGGAATGTACTTCTAGGAATTCACCTTCATCGAGTAGCGCATGAATAAGAACCTTCATGTCGTATGGCTGATTAGGACTATCTGGAATTAAAGTATCTAAAGCGTTATCAGTTACTTTCTTCTCTAGGCTTTCAGTCGCTGGCAAGTGAGGTGCGCCATCCATATTGTTGCTTGGCAAATAAGAGAGCAAAGCTTTTACATAATCAATTGCGTCATCTTCATTCTGGGCTAGATAGTGCGAATTACCAGTCTTGGTGTTGTGCGTATGTGCGCCACCAAGTTCTTCCATTCCAACTTCTTCGCCGGTAACCGTCTTAATAACATCTGGCCCGGTAATAAACATATGCGAAGTCTCATTTACCATCACTGTGAAATCGGTTAGTGCAGGTGAATATGCCGCACCTCCTGCACATGGTCCGAGAATTAGAGAAATTTGTGGAATGACGCCAGATGAACGGGTATTTAATCTAAAGATGCGGCCATATCCGCTTAGCGCTGATACACCTTCTTGAATTCGAGCACCACCAGAATCACTGATCCCAATTAACGGCATTCCGTTCTTAAGAGCGTATTCCATAATTTTGACGATCTTTTCGGCCATAACTTCGCCGAGACTGCCGCCCATGATGGTGAAATCTTGTGAGAAGAGGGCAATATTTCGATTATCGATAGTGGCAATACCGATGATTACACCGTCGCCATATGGACGGTTCTTTTCCATACCGAAATGGACTGATCGGTGGCGAGCAAATTCATCAAACTCGGTAAATGATCCAGGATCAACAAGTTTTTCAATTCGCTCGCGAGCAGTCATCTTGCCTTTGGCATGTTGCTTTTCTATCGCACTCTCAGAGCCAGCATGGACAGCATCATTGAGGCGATTGCGAAGATCTTCTATTTTTCCGGCAGTAGTATGCAGATCTGGCTTCATGCCCCTACGGTACTAGTTATGGAGGTCGAAATGGTTCGAGAAGCGCTAAATGAGAGTGCGATGAACGCAACATTGCGCGACAGTTACTGGCGGGTAAGTGTTTTCCAAAGCGCGACCTCCACTCAAACTGAACTTGCCGCAAAAGTAAATTTGCAACATGGTGATGTTTTCGTAACTGAATATCAAAGTGCTGGTCGTGGCCGATTGGATCGAACTTTCGAAGCGCCAAAATCCAGTGCGCTTCTTTTCTCGCTTTATCTAGAACCTAAGCGCAGTAAATTGGAATGGAGTGCAATTCCGTTGCTGACCGGAATAAGTTTGCTGACCGCACTAAAGAGCCTTGATAATAATGTGACATTAAATTTAAAGTGGCCAAACGATTTATTGATTGCGGAAAAGAAAGTTGCTGGTGTTCTAGTTGAGGCTAGAGAGAAAGGCGTAATCATCGGAATTGGCTTAAATGTTGAGATGGAAAATTCGCAACTTCCGGTTACAAATGCGACCTCTTTAACTATCGCGAAATTCAGTGAGCTCGATCGAAATATAATTTTGCCCGCAGTGTTAACGAGCCTAGAAGCAATCTTTGAACTCTGGGAGAGTGGTTCGGAATTGCCGCTCGAGCAATACCGCCAAGCAAGCTCGACCCTAGGCAAAGAGGTCGAAGTTCACTTACCTGCAGGCAAAATATTGAAATCGCAGGTAGTGAATATCAATGAAGTAGGCGAACTTGAGTTGGCCAGCGGAGTTGTAGTTAACGTAGGCGATGTGATTCACCTACGATAGGCAAGTGAAATCGCCCTTTCCTCGCGTTGGCATAATCGGCGCTGGCCAACTTGGCCGTATGAGCGCAGCTCCTGCCGCAGCCCTTGGAATTGATCTACTTTTATTTGCACAATCACCCGCTGATTCAGGTGCTCAAGTGGCAAATTTCGAAGTCGGCGACTACCGTGATTTAGCGCAAGTTCGTGAATTCGCTAAGAGCTGCGATCTGATCACCTTTGAACATGAACTTATTCCAATTTCGATTATTAGAGCTCTTGAAAATGAAGGAGTTAAGTTTTATCCAACGTCTGAAAGCTTTATCTATTCCCAAGATAAAGCAGCGATGCGTGAGCGTTTAGTAAATTACTTGGCGCCTAAGTGGCAAATAGTTACTAAAGCAGATGAGATTTCAGAATTTCCGGTTATCGCTAAATCAATCTCTGGTGGATATGACGGTCGGGGTGTTTGGAAAGTTGATTCCCAAAGTGAACTTTCGACAATATTGCTGGCAAATCCAAAGTTACTCGTTGAAGAGCTAATTGATTTTGATTTTGAAATTTCAGTAATGGTGGCTCGATCACCACACGGTCAAGCAGCAACATGGG
>JBIILF010000050.1:0-5752 GCA_044232785.1 Candidatus Planktophila sp.
GTCGTACTTGACGATCAAGACCGACAACAGCGCGGTCAGCTTGGAATTGGGCGAATGAAGATTCCAATGAACCACGGGCACGCTCGCGACCAAACCGGCTAATTAAATTGATGGCCATGTTGTAAGTCGGAGTGAAAGATGAACGTAGCGGATATGTTCGAGTTGAAGCCAAGCCAGCGGCATTAGCTGAATCAACAGTTGGCGACCATTGCACAACTGCATTACCTTCGATATCAATACCGCGACGACCGGCACGGCCAGTTAATTGGGTGTACTCCCCTGGCGTAATTGGAACATGCGCTTCGCCATTCCATTTGGTTAGCTTCTCTAAAACAACTGTACGAGCTGGCATATTGATACCTAAAGCTAGAGTTTCGGTAGCAAACACCGCTTTGATCAACCCGCGTTTAAAGAGGTCTTCGATCGCCTCTTTAAAACTAGGCAAGAGCCCGGCATGGTGCGCAGCAATTCCACGTTCGAGGGCGCTTAGCCACTGGTCGAAACCAAGCACGCCAAGATCTTCTTCAGCGAGATTTTGTGTGTAGTAGAGCGCAGTCTTGGTGATTTCGGCTCGTTCTTCAGAGTTGGTTAATCGCAAACCCGCGTTTAGACATTGATTCACTGCAGCATCGCAACCAGCTCTGGAGAAAATAAAGGTGATGGCGGGCAGTAGATTTTCGCGATTGAGTTTTTCGATGATGTCAGCTCGTGAAAGGCGGCTTTCATTCTGCCCAAATCGCTCGCGCCTATTTCGATCAGTATGAACTTTGCGCATTGCTTCGCGTTCAAGCTTTAGAATCTCAGGATTAATTTGACCCGGCTTACTGAAAAGAGCCACCAGGCGTTGACCAATTAGGACATGTTGATAAAGCGGAATCGGCCGAACTTCGCTCACTACTACTGTGGTGTTTCCGCGAATCTCATTTAACCATTCGCCAAACTCTTCAGCATTTGAAACAGTTGCCGATAGTGATACAACTTGAACGCTCTCCATTAAATGAATTAGGACTTCTTCCCAAACGCCACCACGGAATTTGTCAGCCAGATAGTGAACTTCATCCATCACAACCCAGCCCAAATTATTTAAAGTATTGGAGCCGGCGTAGAGCATGTTGCGAAGAACTTCAGTGGTCATCACCAGAATGTCAGCTTCGCTATTGATGCTGGTATCGCCAGTTAAGAGACCGACTTTATCTTCGCCGAAACGCTCAACAAACTCGGCAAATTTCTGATTTGAGAGAGCCTTGATCGGTGTTGTGTAGAAACATTTCTTACCGTTTTTCAGGGCAAAGTAGGCCGCGAATTCACCAACTACCGTTTTGCCAGCGCCCGTAGGTGCCGCTACCAGTACGCCATGACCATCTTCTAAAGCTTGGCAGGCTTGAATTTGAAAGTCATCAAAGCCAAACTCAAAGGAATTTATGAAATCTTGCGTGACCGAATGTTTGGACCGAGCTTTGGCTGCTGCGTAGGCGTCGGCCGGTGAAAGTTGATCTGGGCCGCTCATGCGGGCCAAGTTAGCAGGGTTTTCGGCAAACTTTCGACTTGAACTGGCAGCTGCCCAATTCGTTCACCATCTGCATAAGCAACGGCACGCGATTCGATGCGGATAGCTTTTGCTCGAATAATTTCAACCTGTGGGTGCTCAATGTGAGTGCCTTTGTAGACAGTTGGAAATACTTTAATAAATTCAAATTTTGAAACTGGATGCAAAATCATGATATCGAGTAGGCCATCGTGCAAGTCGGCATCAGGACAAACTCTCATGCCGCCACCATACGAACTGCCATTACCGACAGCAATCAACATCGCCTCGACTTCTAGAACTTTTTGGTCGGCGAAAATCTTAAATTTAATTGCTCGAAATTTCGGTAGTTCTAGCGCGATCGCAACGTTATATTTTGCGGGGCCCGTCGGCCACTTCATACCATTGGCACGTTCGTTAACTACCGCATCAAAGCCACTGGATAAGACCGCTCCAAAATATTCACCATCGACTACACCAACATCTACCAAGGATGGTTCGGTAGTAATCAAATGTTCGAGGTAATCTGATAACTCGTAATCAAACCAACCCAATGTGCGATAGAAATCGTTACCAGTGCCTCCTGGAGCCAGCGCCAGCGGAACTTTGAATTCAATTGCGAGTTGCAGCAATAGATGAAAGAGACCGTCTCCCCCGACGCTAAGAAGTTTTGTCGCTTCGCCAGCGCGCAAGGCTTCTCTAACCTGGGCCCTGGTTTCAGCGGCGCTGTTTGGCGAAATCATCCGATAACTGATCTCGTTAGATTTGAGGAAACCAACTACTTGAGTCGCTAACTTTGCTGCAGCCCCTAAGCCCGCTTTTGGGTTTACAACAACGAGCCACATGAGGCAAACCTACCGATGATTTATTGATCTAAGGGTGTTGCTGATGGATCAAAGTCCACCAAATCATTTTTCTTTCTGCGTTTATCTCGGCGGCGATCAATCAGGATCGCAATTAAGCCAGCGAGGAAATAAAGCACGATTAGCGGGCCAGCCAGCATGCTCATGGTAATCGGATCAGAAGTTGGTGTAAGCGCAGCTGCAGATAGCGTGATCGCAAATACCCATACTCGCCAAGGTCGCAAAATCGTGGAACCGCGCAAGAATCCGATTAAGTTGAAGGTGAGTAAAAAGACTGGCAGTTCAAATGCAAGACCGAAGAGCAGGATCATTCGCATCACAAAGTCGAGATAATCGTCGAACCTGACTAAGTTATTTAAAGCTTCAGGGGTAAATCCAAATAGTACTTTTATCGCAACCGGCAACATCAAGTAGCCCAGCGTCGTACCCATTGCAAAAAATGGTGTGGCCGCTGCTAAAAACAAAAAGGTATAACGCTTCTCTTTACGATGCAGAGCTGGTGCGATAAAAGCGTAAAGTTGATAAAGCCAAATAGGTGCAGCGATAATTAAGCCAGAAAGAATGGCAACTTTAATCTGCAGATTTAGCGGACCGAGAATTCCATTTATATAAAGTGAACCACAAGAATCTGAACCAGAATTACGGGCTGCTTGTAGATCACAAACCGGCTTTGCTAATTGGGTAATTATTTTTTCATAAAGAAACCAGCCAGCTGTCGAGCAGAGCAAGATTGCTATTACAGATCTTAAAAAGCGTTTACGAAACTCATGTAGATGATCGAGTAGCGGCATCTTGCCTTTAATTGGATCGGACATGAGCGAAATTAATTACTTACTTGACGAGTCGTCATCTTTCTTTTCGTCATCCTTCATCTCTTTCATCTCTGACTTAAAGATGCGAAGGGAGCGTCCGAGCGAGCGCGCAGAATCTGGAAGTCGTTTCGCGCCAAAGAGCACGGCAACAACAATTAGCAGAATTAATAACTCTTGACCACGTGGCATTTAGCTTCTCCTTTAGGAACTTCTCGGTACGGGTCAACGCTAGCGTATCTAGCCAATTTCGCGGCCTGATCACTCTTTAGAACTTACTGGTAATTGGCTAACGCAGCACGTGCGCGCTTTGAAACTTCAGATCTGATCTCACTTGGGGCGACTACCTCTACTTGGCCGGCAAGCGAGATGACTGAACGCGCTATCCAAGCCGAGCTATAACCCAAGATTTCAGCGGTAGTTGAGCCCTGAATAACTTGCGGCATGACTTCGCCTACCTGCCTTGACCAAGTATGAATTTCCAGTTGGCAAGAGATAGATTTTTCAACCGGTTGAACTGCTTGGGTCGGCCATTCTTGATCGGCGATTTCAGTAATCGCGACAATTCGATCGGCTCGGAAATTACGAATCGCTTTAGCGTTGGCGCAATAACCTTGCAAATATTCGTGCGAACCAGATTGGGAAAGCTCATATGGCGCGATTTTTCGGACGCTAACTTCATCATTTCCAGCAGAGTGGTAGGTGATTTCAATCCAACCGCGGCGACGGATAGCGCGAAGAATCATGGCTCGTGCATCAGAGGCGAGATTTGCTTCGATCTGAATCTGTGGCGCAGAAATTAGTTGGCTACGCAGTTGATCTTGCAAGTTCGCGATCTCTGAAACTATCGCGCTATTTGCCTCACTTAATTCTGCGCTTAATAAATCAAGCCCCATATAAATCGAAAGCGCTTCGGCTCGATCTAGCGCACGTGGCGCAGCAAGTGTTTCGGCGTTACGAATTGAGACGAAACCAGATTCAAATTCAAGATCAATTAGTTCTAGTGCTGTGTATCCAGGTAAACCGCACATCCATAGTGTGTATAGGTCCTCAGTAATTTCTTTCACTGTGGTCTTGAAAGTTTTGGCTAATTCCGAGATTTCTACACCTTGGTGCGTAGTTAGATAAGGAACCAAATCCAATAGTCGCGCTGTGCGAGCGAGTCCCGTTTCGCGCTTAACCATGAAGCTCAACCAATTTTGTAAGAGAAGTGACTACCGCGTTGCGTAATTGTTCAGGCGCAGAAACGATTACATCTTCACCATGCCAAAGGACCATATTGAGCAAGAACTCGAGATCAAACATTGGGATGGATAAGGAATCCCACTCATCGGCAGTCTCAATTGTGGTCGCTAGACGACGCAATTGGTACCCAGCTCCAGGTCGAACTTGCAAAACCGCAATCGGTGTTTCTATCGTTGGTTCAAGTTCAGAGATTTCAAAGGTTGGTGGAATTTCATAACTTTGAGCTTTACCAACTTTTTTTACATCGCCTTTAATTCGATCTAACCGGAAATTTCTGATCGCGCTCTTCTCTAAATCAAGGCCAATCAAATACCAATGTGATTTACGTGCTTGAACGCCATAAACCTGCAGTTCGCGTCGTTGGGCTACTCCTTGCGGGTTTGAGTAGTCAAACTCGATAGTTGTCATTGAAGTAAGTGCGTCGAGCGCACTTCGCAGATTCTCATCAGTGCCAACCAATTTTGGCGCCATGCTAGGTAGCTGTGATGAATCGCTATCCACGCCCATGGAAGTGAATTTACGAAGTGCTTGCTCGGATAGATCTGTGAAGGCAGCATCCTGCCAAGCTTGCGCAGCTAACGAAAGTAAAGTGACTTGAGTTGTTGTTAGATTTCGCAGTGAGAGCGCGTAATTTTCGGGGCGAATTCGATATCCGGCTTCATCATCAAATAATGGGTCCAGTCCCCCAACTTCAATTTGAATACCGAGTTTGCGTAGATCATCCTTATCGCGTTCGAACATTCGTTCTTTTGCTTCGGCATTACCTTCGTAACCTTCGATATTTCGGAAAATTTCATTTTTCGTCAGGTAGCGTTTAGTAGCCAATAGCGCAATCGTTAAATTAACTAGCCGTTCATTCTTCCGCGACACCGTAGGCTCCTTTCGCTGGCCGACGTCTACGTGCTAATACTTCTACACCCGGCGCCATTCGACGACTAATAATAAGGAAGCCAGTATGAGCGATCATGCGTTGTTGTGGACGAACGGCTAAACCTTCATGATGCCAACCACGAATCATAGATTCGTTGCTCTCTGGCTCAGTAAAGCGACCATCAGCCTTTAAAGCTTCAGCAGTTGCTGATAATTGTGTGGTGGTTGCTACGTAAGCTAAGAAAACGCCACCTGGACGTAGAACATTTGCTGCCATATCGACACATTCCCACGGGGCTAACATGTCGAGAACTACGCGATCGAATTGATGCGAGAACTCTTGTTCTTGCACGGAGCCTAAATCGCAGCTCCAGTTACGTGGAACTTCACCGAAATAATCAGCCACATTTGCTTTGGCAATATCGGCAAACTCTTCGCGC
>JBIILF010000051.1:0-5696 GCA_044232785.1 Candidatus Planktophila sp.
CGGGCAAGCAGCTCGTAACGAACTCAGCGCTTTCCTTACCTCCGCAACTGCCGACTCCGATCGCTTTAATGAAAAGCGTGAGAAGCACTTTGAACGCTTAATTGCGCGTGGCCAAGAACCGATTCGGTTAACTAAATCTAAGTAAAGCAGGTAAAGTTTGCGATTATGTGCAGACTACTCGGTTACGCCGCAAGCTCGGATACTACATTTGCTGAAATCGTGGGCGAAGGGTTCGAAAACTTTGTTGCCATGTCTGATGAACATAAACATGGCTGGGGCATTACTTCAATTGATAAGAGCGGCGAAGTTTCACGCACAGTTGATTTAGAGCGCGCTATCGCTAGTTCTACTTTTCTAGATGTCAAAGATCGTCCGGCCGATTCTGGTCTCTTGCACTTACGCCTTGCCTCTAAAGGCTTAACCATTGATATTAAAAATAACCATCCCTTTGTTGATGGCACCTATAGCTTCATGCATAATGGCACGATTCGCCCTGCTGCATCAGTTGAAGCTTTCATTGATCCCGAGTTTGCTAATCGTGCACAAGGCAGTACTGATAGCGAGCGCTATTTCTATGTAATTCTGAGCGAGATTAAGAAGCACGGGTTAGTTGATGGACTTCGTAGCGCAGTAACAAAGATCAGCGATAATTGTGATTTTTCTAGTATTAACTGCATGCTGTTGACTCCAGACTATTTAATTGCAGCTTGCGAATTCAATGTTGATGATCAAACCGAGTGGAGCGTTAACTCACATTATGAATTGCGCTATCGCAGCGATGAAAGCGGTGTGGTGATCTCATCTACTGGTTGGGGCCACGATGATTGGTCTGTTTTAGCCAATCATCAGGTTCTAGTTGTCGATCGCAAGAGCCTAAATACCGAGATTTTGCCGCTGCCATTACGATTAGGGGCATGACGCGCACATATCTGGTCGAGACTTACGGCTGCCAGATGAATGTGCATGACTCCGAACGTATTGCGGGATTACTCGAAGCCGATGGATATATTCCAGTCGAGCAGGGCAAGCAAGCAGATTTAGTTGTGTTTAATACCTGCGCTGTTCGCGAGAATGCCGACAATAAGCTTTACGGAAATTTGAGTTTTCTAGCTCCAGTTAAAAAAGCCAATCCAGCCATGCAAATCGCAGTCGGTGGTTGCTTAGCTCAGAAAGATCAAGCCACAATCTTAAAGAAAGCACCATATGTAGATGTGGTCTTTGGAACCCATAACGTTGGCTCGCTGCCAGTTTTACTAGAACGCGCACGCATTGAAGAAGAGTCACAAATCGAAATTCTCGAGGCTTTAGAACATTTTCCATCAACGCTTCCTGCTAAGCGCTTCAGTGACTTTACGGCTTGGGTATCAGTCTCAGTGGGCTGCAACAACACATGCACCTTCTGTATCGTGCCAACGTTGCGCGGAATCGAAAAAGATCGACCAGCAGCTGACATTTTGCGTGAGATCAATACTTTAGTTGATTCTGGTGTAATTGAAATTACTTTGCTTGGCCAGAATGTAAACGCCTACGGAGTCGCATTTGGCGATCGCGGTGC
Organism: Candidatus Planktophila sp.; assembly: GCA_044232785.1. Lineage (GTDB taxonomy): Bacteria > Actinomycetota > Actinomycetes > Nanopelagicales > Nanopelagicaceae > Planktophila. The sequence goes on from JBIILF010000051.1 coordinate 1,556, forward strand.
ATTCGCCAATTTGTTAAAGGAATGTGGAAAAATTTCTGGTCTCGAGCGAGTTCGCTTTATGTCACCGCACCCACGAGATTTCACAGATGATGTAATCGATGCGATGGCCAGCACGCCAAATGTGATGCCACATCTACATATGCCGTTGCAATCAGGTTCAAATCGGATTCTGCAGGAGATGCGTCGCTCGTATCGAACCGATCGCTATTTAGGAATACTTGATCGGGTACGTAAAGCCATGCCGCATTCGCAAGTAACAACTGACATCATTGTGGGTTTCCCGGGTGAAACTGAAGAAGATTTCCAGGCCACGTTAGATCTCTGCACCCAGGCGCGCTTCTCAGCCGCTTACACCTATCAATATTCGATTCGCCCCGGAACTCCAGCTGGTGTCATGCCTAATCAGGTTCCAGCGGAAGTAGTGGGCGAGCGCTATACCCGTTTACATGCGCATCAAGAGGCTATCTCTGCTTCGGTAAATGCCGAAGCAATCGGCCGCACCATGAAAGTTTTGGTTGCCGAAGTTTCCGGTCGACGCAATGGAGATAACGATCGCATGACTGGTCGCAGTGAAGATTTCAGATTAGTTCACTTTAATTCAATGGTTGAGCAGCCCCTACCTGGCGACTTGATCACAGTAGATATCACCGAAAGTTCCTCACATTATTTGATTGGCACTGGCGGCAAAGTAGAGCGCAGAGCTAAGCGTGAAGTTAAAGGCACCATGTTAGGTATCCCGGTTATTCGCGCATGAAGCTAATTATTATTTGTGGCGCTACTGCCACAGGCAAAAGTGATCTCGCGGTTGCAGTAGCGCAAGAAATTGATGCTGAGATTATTAATTCCGATTCCATGCAGCTATATAAAGGCATGGATATTGGCACCGCTAAGTTAAGCGTCGAAGAGCGCCAGGGGATACCGCATCATCTACTAGATGTTCTTGAAGTAACTGAAGATGCCAATGTAGCTTGGTATCAAAGTCAGGCGCGGGCGAAGATCGCCGAAATTCAAAAACGTGGAAAATCGGTCGTAATTGTTGGTGGAACTGGTCTCTACATCAAAGCAATTCTCGATGAATTGAATTTTCCGGATACCGACCCAGCAGTTCGCGAAGCACTTGAGCAGGAAGTTGTAGAACTCGGTGCACACGTTTTATTTGAGCGCCTGGAAAAGTTGGATCCTGCTGCCGCTCTGGCAATTGATCGCGCAAATACCAGACGAATAGTTCGAGCACTCGAAGTAATTGAAATTACTGGCAAACCATTTACGGCAAACCTGCCGCGAAAAGATTCTGAGCTTTATCCAGCTGCTAGACAGTTTGGATTAGTAATGGATCGCGATTTACTAGTCGAAAGAATTAGCGATCGCGTAGATCGAATGTATGCGGCTGGCTTAGTTGAAGAAGTTGATCAATGTATAAGTGCTGGAATCACTTCAGCTCGAACCGCGCAATTGGCACTGGGCTATGCCCAGGTAATTGCAATGCGTCGCGGCGATCTCACACTAGATGCTGCGATAGAAGAAACTAAACGAGCGACCAGGCAATATGCCAGAAGGCAAGAGACCTGGTTCTCGCGAGATGCTCGAATTAAGTGGATTTCACCTGTACAACCTCGGTTCGAAATAATCATGCAGGAAATAGGATAAGCAGATCATGATTGCAACTTATGGCCACGGTACTGAGAATGATTTCGTATTGGTATTTGACCCAGAAAATGCAGCTTCGATTACAACGGCCCAGACGGCTGCAATTTGTAATCGGGAAACTGGGATAGGTGCCGATGGCTTGATTCGAATCGGCAAGAAAAACGAACGTTGGTTTATGGATTACCGCAATGCCGATGGTTCGTTAGCAGAGATGTGTGGCAATGGCATTCGCGTAACCGCGAAGTATTTAGTTGAACGTGGGCATCAACCCGAAGGTATTTTTGCGATCGATACCCGTGATGGCGTTAAACATCTACGAGTTCCAGCCACTGGTGACATTTCAGTGAATATGGGTCAAGTTACCGACGAGAATGAAGAAATTTCAGCTGCCACAAATGGCAAAGTCTGGAACGGATATCACATAAGTGTGGGCAATCCACATGCTGTGGTTTTTGTAACTGATATTTCTGAAGTTGGCGCACTTGCCGAAGCACCAGTAGTGCGACCGAAGGATGCTTACCCCGAAGGTGTAAATGTTGAATTTGTTGAGATCACCGGCGAACGCGAAGTAACGATGCGAGTTTTCGAACGTGGAAGCCGCGAAACTAAATCTTGCGGTACTGGCGTATGTGCTGTTGCGCTGGCTGCGACCCTTCACACCAAAGCTAAGTTGCCTGCTAAGTGGATAGTAAATCCTCCTGGCGGTCGGTTAGAAGTTGATATTGACGGACACAGCAACGCAACGCTAATTGGGCCAGCAGTTTTAATTGCCGATCACGACATTAGTAAGTATTTACTTTAGAAGGTTTAGATTGCGTGCGCTTTCCCGCAGAGCATCTTTGGCATTTGGGTGAGCTGCCTTCTCAATTAAATTCGCCGCCTGTTCATTCTGAGACTTTCCAAAGCAAGCAGCAACCCCTTGCTCGGTAACTACGTAAGAATGCTGGAAACTTGTGATGTTTGAGCCGATATTTGGAACAATCGTGGAAACGTTCGCTTTCGGATGCCACGATGGAAGTGCCATAAAGGATGCACCACCTCGCGAGTGCAATGCGCCCACAATAAAGTCAGTAGATCCACCAAAGCCAGAATAAATCTCGCCACGCACATGGCTGGCATTAGCTTGATCAAAGAGATCTATTTCTAAGGCTGCATTAATGCTGGTCATCCGGGCTTGTCTGGCTATTTGGCTTGGGTCATTAGTGCGCTCAGTTCGACGCATTCGCACCTGTCGATTCAGGTTTACCCAGTCATAGAGTTCTGGGCTACCGAAGAGAAAAGAAGCAGTTAGCAGTACATCCTTATCAAGTACGCCAGTTCTATATAGTTCAAGAACTCCATCACTAAACATTTCGGTCCAAATGCGCATTCCCTTACGATTCTTAAGAGAGGAAAGCACAGCATCAGGCACTGCGCCTATTCCTAACTGAAGAGTTGAGTTATCGCTAATTAGCGCTGCGATGCGATTGCCGATTTCTTGTGCAGTATCAGAAATTGGAATTTGCTCTTTATGTAAGAGCGGCTCATCAACTTCAACCAAGTAATCGATTTCGCTCTCATAGATCTGCGCATCACCATAGGTGTAGGGCATCTGCTTATTCGCTTGAGCAATCACTAATCCGCCATGAGCTTGTGCGGTCTCAATCGCCATGGGCAATACATTTACCTCTATACCCAGACTTACTGTGTCAAAACGAGGTGCAGAAGTATGCAAGAAAACCAGGTCTGGACGCAGGTGCTCTCGAATTATTACTGGCAACATACTTAAACGGGCGGGAAAATAGTTAAGTCGAGGATGTCGGCGCATCGCAGGGCCTACGAAGGCCGTTTCGTAAGTGATGCCTTCACGATCTGGAATTCCATCGTGGGCATTTAACATATGTAATCTGAATTCCGGGACAACTTCATCTGCGGCAGAAAGCAGCACTTTTGGAGCAGCAAAGTTGCCAGAAGCAATGATTCTAGGATTATTGGTGTAATTGGAAAGGATTACTTTCAACTGTTCCTGATTAATAACCCGCATAATAGGCAGTTTAGTCCTTATTGCTCTATTGTTAAATTGTGAGTGATCAATCAGACAACATCGATGATTTTGAAGCACTGCTTGCCGAAAGTGCAAGAGTTGCCGCTGAATTCGATAGCGCTGATAGCGATGATTATGCCGAAAGTATTCAACCTGATTTAGTTGAACGAAATGCGCTACGTCGAGTTAAAGGTTTCTCAACCCAGTTACAAGATATTTCCGAAGCTGAGTATCGCGAGCTACAGCTAGAAAAAGTTGTCTTAGTTGGCGTCTGGACTGAAGGTAATTCAACTATGGCTGAGAACTCACTCGCCGAGCTGAAGGCGCTTGCCGAAACAGCCGGGTCTGAAGTTATGGAAGGTTTGATTCAGCGACGTGATAAACCTGATCCCGCCACATATATCGGCTCTGGAAAAGTAGTTGAACTTAGACAAGTGGTTGTGGCAACTGGGGCAGATACGGTTATTTGCG
>JBIILF010000052.1:0-5649 GCA_044232785.1 Candidatus Planktophila sp.
TTCAATGGAGCAGCAGTCGCAGACTTATTCTCGTCGCAATTAGCGCCGCCATAACCTGGTCGGCGCTAATTGTTGTGAGCGCACTATTGCTCGCAAAAGTAATTGTTAGTGCAATCGAGTTAGATCCAGATACCCCAAAATTCATAATTGAGTTAGCGGTTATCTGGTTTCTGCGAGTTTCCTTCAACCCAATTTATGAATACTGGTGCAGTAAGACCGCAGCGCAAATAAAGAGTGAAGTTCGCAAATCAGTAACTATCTCGTTGCCTAACTACCAGAGCACTTCGCCGGCGTATTTGAGCGCATTATTGGTCAAGGGACTAAATCATCTAGACATTTATCTAGGTCGATTCTTGCCACAATTGTTTGTATCTGCAGCTACGCCGATGATCATAATTAGTACCATCTTCTTTCTCGATCCACTTTCTGCCCTGATCTGTATTCTTACTCTGCCTCTGATTCCGATTTTTGGTGCCTTAATCGGGAAATACACCGCTGATTCAGTGCAGAAGAAATGGCAATCACTCGGAACTCTTTCTAAATACTTTGAAGACTCGTTGCGCGGATTCGTTACTTTAAAGATATTTGGACGAACCAAAAGTCAGAGCGAACGAATCGGCGCAATGGGCGATAAGTACACCGCTGAGACGATGAAAGTATTGCGGATCTCTTTCTTATCGGCGCTAGCACTTGAGTTGGCTGCAACTATCTCGGTTGCTCTGATTGCGGTATCAATTGGTTTACGTCTAGTAGATAACCACATAACTTTTCTAGCGTCGTTAAGTATTTTGATTCTTGCCCCAGAAGTTTATTTCCCACTTCGAAATGCAGCTTCACTATTTCATGCATCTGCCGACGGTTCGCAAACCCTTGCTGAGATACGAGAACTGCAGTCACAAGCCACAGCCCAGGTAGAACAGATAGACGAGAATTTTGCCGCAGTCTCAAGAGTCTCTTGGCAAGATTGGGCGATTGATATTTCTGGACGTGCGAAAAGTTACTTACCTGCTAACACTGTTAACAGTGGCGAACTCTTTTTTATCGTCGGTGAATCTGGAATTGGGAAAAGTACCTTCGCGCTTAATCTAATTGGGGCAAGTTTCGAAGCAGAACTTAGAGTCGGGGCGGATCAAACTCTAATCACACCCGCACTTCGTAAATCTTGGCAAGATGTAATTGGGTGGGTCCCGCAAACGCCACAGCTAGCACCGGGTTCAATCCGTAGACAATTTAAACTGGTAGATAGCAGTATTACCGATGAACAAATCACGGCATTTCTAATCAACGTGCATCTAGAAATATCAGATCTACCTGATGGTTTGGATTCAGTCGTGGGAGGAGTTGCCGAGAGCGCTAGTTCAGCATCAGGTGGGCAGATAAGAAAGGTAGCTCTGGCACGTTCCTTAGCTAGCAATCCGCGAGTTTTGGTTTGCGACGAACCAACAGCAGATCTAGATGCAATCAGTGGTGACATTGTTATGGCGCAGTTGCGAAAATTTGCACAATCAGGCGCCATAGTCATCTGTGTTACACATGATCTTTCGGTAATTGGAGCTACTGATCGAACTGCATCCTTCGGGGCGGTGACACTTAAATGATTTTCGCTTCCTATTTACTAAGTGCGTACGCATTTATTGGTGGTATCGGGTTGACTATTTCAAGCGGCTGGTTGATAACAATGGCAGCCCAACATCCGCCTATTTTGACACTCACAATTGCAATAGTTGGGGTTCGCTTCTTCGGAATCTCAAGATCCGCAGCGCGATATGCCGAACGTGTAGTTAGTCACAAGGCGGTCTTTGATCAATTAACTACCATTAGAACTTCGCTCTATCGGAAGATCGCTGGATCTTCGATTAAGTTCATACAGGAATTTACATCTTCAACAGCGGTTAAGACTTTAGTTGATGATGTTGAACGCGCACAGGAGTATCAACTTCGCATAGTTTTACCTCGAGTCGCCGCCGTCATCGCACTAATAACTGGGGCCTTACTTGGGTTGTGGGTGAATTTCACTTCAATATTTATCACTGGGCCAGCTCTTTTGCTTACTCTCTTGATCTACCCGAATTTGATATTACGAAATTGTCAAAAGTCAGCGGTAGAGATTGAACGCTTAGAGAATGAATACACTCGCGCAATTGAAGTAAGCACCTTTGGAATTACTGAAGCTCAGATCTACGGCTACTTAGCTGAAATCCAACAGTACTCTGCAGGTCTAGCTAAAGAGATCTCAGAGACCGAGCAAAGATTAATCGCTAAGAGTGGTCGCTTAAGTTATTTAACATCGATAACAACCGGATCTACTTTGGTGGCTCTAGTTCTATTGGCCTTTAACTTGCGACAGAGTGCAGATATCCCTGCAGTTCAGGTTGCGATGTTGATATTCCTGCCATTAGTCCTCTTTGAAGCCACAACCGCTTGGTATCCAAACTTATTCGCCGCCGGAAAATTAACCGCATCGGCTGCGTCAGTAAGTGCCTTAGCAAGTGACACTTCAAGCGAACCAGATCGAACAAAAAAGATCTTGCCGATTACTGAACTAGTAGCTAAAGATTTACAGGTTGCCTGGGGTAAGCAATTCATGAAACCAGTTACCTTTAGAATTAAACGAGGCGAACTACTGGTGGTCCGTGGGCGAAGCGGCAGCGGTAAATCCACCTTGGCGATGGGTCTACTGGGGCTTTTGCCTTTCCGCGGCACTCTAATTGCCAATGGCACTGAACTTGATGATCGGACAGAGTTAGCGGGTCGAATAGTCGGCACGGTGCAGCGTTCACACATTTTCAATACAACTGTTCGAGAGAATTTAATCATCGCGAATCCAGACTGCAGCGATTACGAATTGTTTAAAGTTCTAGCAATAGTCGAACTCACTGAGTTAATCGGCGAACTAACCAATGGCTTAGATACACACATTGGCGAATTCGGCCGAGCTCTTTCGGGAGGCGAAGCCAAGCGACTTTCGGTTGCACGAGCACTCTTAAGTAGTGCTGATGTCGTAATCCTGGATGAACCAACAGAGCACCTAGATCAGGAGTTAGCTCTCCGCATTGAAAGTTCAATACGTGCACATTTAAGTGATCGGGTATTGATTGTGATTACCCATTCTGGCTGGCATGAACACGACGCCACTATCGAAATGAAGGCTTTAAGCCAAGCGGATTCCTAATTTTCAAGAGAGAATATCGCTCGTGGCCGGACTCGAGAATAAAGCGCGCGATGTGATCGGTGATCGCACCGCGAAAGTGCTGACCGATAATTTCGGGATCGTCACCATCGATGATCTGCTGCGCCATTACCCCCGTAGATATGTAGTTCGAGGTGAGCTGACCGATATTGCCCTATTAAATGCTGGCGATGAGGTCACGATCTTGGCCGAAGTCTTATCGGCAAGTAATCGCCCAATGCGCGGACGTAAGGGTGGAATTCTGGAAGTCATCGTGACAGATGGCAGCGCGAAACTTTCGCTCACCTTCTTTAACCAAGCATGGCGCGAGAAAGAGTTAAAACCTGGTCGCCAAGGTTTGTTTGCGGGCAAGATCGGGGTCTTTAACGGCAAGCGACAACTAACGCATCCGGATTACGAGATGGTTCCAGATGGCAGTGATGTCGATGATGCGGTCGCACAATTCGCTGGCAAGTTTCTGCCGATTTACGCCGCTACCGCGAAGTTACCTTCTTGGAAAATAGCTAAATGCATTGAGCTTGCCATTGACTCCCTTGATGAAGTTGCTGATCCGTTGCCTAATTATTTGCGTGAGCGAATGGGATATCCGACTTTACGTGAAGCGTTAATAAACCTGCATAAGCCAACCGATTTAGATTTAGCAGATTTGGCGCGTGAACGTTTAACTTTTGATGAAGCCTTCTTGCTTCAGCTATTACTTGTGAAGCGACGTGCGGCTGCGCGTGCGCTAATTGCAACTGCACGTCCAATTCGAACTGGTGGCCTACTTGAAGCATTCGATAAGTCGCTGCCATTTCAATTAACTGGCGGACAAATCGAAGTTGCCAAAGAGATTGAGCACGATTTAGCTGCTGGTCACCCAATGCATCGGTTGTTGCAAGGCGAAGTAGGTTCGGGTAAAACTATTGTTGCTCTTCGCGCGATGCTTGCTGTTGTAGATAGTGGGGGACAGGCGGCTCTACTTGCGCCAACTGAAGTACTAGCGGCGCAACATTTGCGCACGATTGAAAAACTTCTGGGTCCGCTCGCACTTGGTGGCCAATTAGGAAGTGCTGAAAACGCAACGCAGATCACTTTAATAACTGGCTCACAAAGTGCAGCAGCCCGAAAAGACGCGTTAGCTCTGGCAGCATCAGGTGATGCGGGAATTGTGATTGGAACGCATGCTCTATTGAGTCAATCAGTGCAATTTAGCGAGCTCGGTTTAATTGTCGTTGATGAGCAGCATCGCTTTGGTGTTGAACAGCGTGATGCTTTAAAGACTAAAGCAAAGTTACCGCCACATCTTTTAGTAATGACTGCTACTCCAATTCCACGAACCGTCGCAATGACTGTCTTTGGTGATTTAGATGTCTCCACATTGCGCGAGTTACCACTGGGTCGATCACCAATAAGTACCCACGTAATTCCAGTTCTTGAGAAACCAACACATTTAGAACGAGCTTGGGCGCGTATTCGCGAAGATGTAAGTAATGGTCACCAGGCATACATCGTGGCTCCGCGTATTAGCGCCGGAACTCCCGAAGACGCTGACTTAGATTTTCTTTATGGCGAAGAGAGCAGCACCATGGCTAGCGTTGAAGAGTTGGCTCCAGAGTTACATGCTGGTTCGCTCAAAGGTCTGAAGTTAGCGCCACTGCATGGTCGCCAAACCAGTGAACTTAAAGATGCCACCATGAAAGCATTTGCGGCCGGCGAAATCGATGTACTTGTCTCAACTACCGTTATTGAAGTTGGCGTGGATGTTCCAAATGCAACGGTCATGGTGATCATGGATGCAGATCGCTTTGGCGTATCGCAGTTACACCAATTACGTGGCCGTATTGGTCGTGGCAGTGCTCCAGGACTCTGTCTATTGGTAACTGGTGCCGAACCCGAAACGCCAGCCCGAGTTCGTCTTGAAGCAGTCGCTGCAACACAAGATGGCTTCGAACTATCTCGAATCGACCTAGAGCAACGTCGCGAAGGCGATGTCATGGGCGCCTCGCAATCCGGTGCTAAATCTAAGTTGCGCCTTCTTCGTGTTTTGCGTGATGAAGCCATGATTGAAACTGCCCGCGATGAAGCAACTGCTTTAATTGAACAAGATCCAACCCTTACTTATGAAAGTGAATTAGCGAAGGCGCTGGCCCAATTAGAATCAGATACTGCAAGTGAATTTATTGATCGGGGTTAATGATGCGCATTATTGCTGGCGTAGCTAAAGGTCGTCCGTTAGCGGCGGTGGCTGATGCGACTCGACCAACTTCTGACCGCGCACGAGAAGCAATCTTCTCTTCGCTGACTTCTGAGTTCGGCGAATTTGTCGGCCTAAATTTCTTAGATCTCTTTGCCGGTAGCGGTGCGATCGGACTCGAAGCGCTATCTCGTGGCGCATCACTTGTTCATGCTGTCGAGAAAGATTTCGGGGCACAGCGCACTATTAATGCAAATGTGGAGATTGTTACGGCAGCTAAACC
>JBIILF010000053.1:0-5579 GCA_044232785.1 Candidatus Planktophila sp.
CAAAACAAATTAACTTAATAGAGATTAGAGAATAAGCACATGGACGAACGTCGCGGAAATTCAGATCGACCAAGTAACTCTGGTCGTCCAGCTTCTGGTCGTCCTTCATCTGGTGGATCATCAAGTGGTCGTCCATCTTCATCACGTCCATCTGGACCAAATTCAAATCGTCGCCGTGAAGATTTACCGGCGCGTGGTGGCTCAACTTCACGTCCGAGTGCACCAGGTCGCAATCGCGAAGGGCGCGATGCAAATGATCCGCGTGGAGTTCGTCCAACGCCTATGGATCGCGATCAATCACGTTTACGTCCGAGAATTTTCGAACCAGATATTCCAGAAGATGTCACTGGCGAAGAGCTAGAGAAAACAGCTCGCGCAGAATTGCTAAGTCTTTCGGCTGAGAACGCTAAAGTCGTTGCTAGACACTTAGTTTGCATCGCGCTATTTGCCGATGAAGATCCAGAGCGCGCACATAAACATGGCGTTGCTGCTGCCCACCATGCTGGTCGTCTGGCTGTTGTTCGCGAGAGCGCTGGCTATGCGGCATATCGCGCCGGACATTATGAAATTGCATTGAAAGAATTACGTGCAGCTAATCGAATCTCTGGAGATGTTTCAGCTTGGCCAGTAATGGCCGATTGCGAACGTGGTTTAGGGCGTCCACTAAAGGCGCTAGATATGGCTGGTTCGCCTGAAGTAAAGCGGTTAGATAAAGCTGGCGAAATTGAAATGCGGATTGTTGCAAGTGGTGCGCGACGCGATCTCGGCGAGTTAGACGCTGCAGTAATTACTTTAACTTGCAAAGAACTTAAAACAGAGGGCGAAGAGTGGGCAGTGCGTCTGCGTTACGCCTATGCCGATGCACTTTTTGCTGCGGGTCGAAAAGCAGAAGCCATCGAATGGTTTGGCAAGTGTGCCGAAATTGATGAAGATGAGCTAACTGATGCAAGTGAACGAGCTGCTGAGTAGTTCTATCCACAGCAGAGTTTCGTGATTAGCTAATTTTGTCAGTTAGGTATTGCAAGATCAGATTCCGGTTCAATTAAGGAGTCTGATATGCCTGTTAAAGAGAAGTTAAGTAAGAAAGCAATTAAAGAAGCAGCCGTTGAGCTTGATTCAACGCTCGCGCTAAATGATGTGTTGTTACGTGGTCGCGTTTCAACTCTTGCGACTGAGAAAGTACTGCCAAGTGGCGACAAGGTCGTAGAGTTTCGAATCGTAATCGCGCGAAGTGATGAAACTGGCTTTGATGCAATCGATATCTCAGCCTGGAATTCAAAGGTGCGTCGAAGTGCGTCATCACTTAAAGCCGAGGAGTGGGTAGAGGTTTCAGGTTCCATAAAACGTCGGTTCTGGCGAGGAGCCACTGGTCTGGCAAGTCGTTGGCAGATTGATGCAACCGAGATCACTCGCCTCTGATTTACCGCCCTGGCGCTTCTAATTGCGCTTAAATATCGGCAAGGTAGGCTAGCGGTAAGAGTTTGCTGGCATTAGCTGGCAGCCGCAGTAAAGGAGCAAACCATGGCAAATGATCTATTTGAATCTCTGCGTACCTATCTAAATAAGGTCAGCGTTAACGAGAAGTCGGCTGCCGAGATTGCTAATTCTGTTAATGCTTGGGTCCGCGAAAGTGGCGAAGCAGTCAAACTTAAGATTGAAGAAGAAGTCGAATCTACAGTCTTGCGAATGGGCTTTGTGAAACGCGCTGAGTTCGATGCACTTGCAGCTGAGGTAGCAAAGCTTGGCGGCAAGCCAGTTGTTAAGAAGAGTGCAAGCATCAAGAAGAAGCCAGCTGCGAAAAAACCGGCCGTAAAGAAATCTACCGCCGCAAAACCAGCCGCCAAAAAGAGCGCTGTAAAGAAATCTCCAGCAAAGAAGAGCGCAGCTAAGAAAGCGAGCAAGTAAATGGATCAGCACGAAGTAAATATTGTTGATGAAGTTAAATCTGAATTAAGTGAGATCGATTCGTTAGAAGTTGCCGAACATGGCCAACGCTACGAAGCGCTTCATCAGAAATTGAACCAGGCCCTAACTTCAATTGATGGGCTTTAAGTCTCATCGGCAGATAGATGAGCTACTGAAATTAAATGAAAACCAGACTTGATGCTGAATTAGTTCGTCGCGAATTAGCACGTTCGCGCGAGCATGCAGCCGATTTAATCGAATCTCGTTCTGTCTTAGTTGGTGGAATACCAGCTTCTAAACCTGCTACTCAAGTTGATGCGCAAACTTCCATAACTATCGCGGGCAATCGCGATGACTTTGTATCGCGCGGTGGTCATAAATTGGCTGGCGCTTTAGATACTTTCACTGAGATCAAAGTCGAAGGAAAACGTTGTTTAGATGCGGGTGCGTCCACTGGTGGTTTCACAGATGTATTGCTCCGTCGTGGTGCTGGATGTGTAGTAGCTGCGGACGTTGGCTACGGCCAACTGGCGTGGGAGATTCAACAAAATCCAAAGGTAGTAATTCTAGATCGCACCAATATTCGTCACTTAACTGGTGAGTTAGTGGGGGATCCAATTGATTTAGTGGTGGCCGATTTATCCTTTATTTCACTGACTTTAGTGCTTCCTGCACTCGCAGCAGTTTCAAAACCTGAAGCAGATTATGTTTTGATGGTTAAACCGCAATTTGAAGTTGGTCGCGAGAGATTAGGTGCTGGTGGTGTTGTGCGTGATCCTGCGCTACGCAAAGCTGCAGTTCTAGAAGTTGCCGAATCTGCTTACGATGTTGGTTTGGGCACCTTAGGTGTTACGGCAAGTCCATTGCCAGGGCCGGCTGGAAATGTTGAATACTTCTTATGGTTGCGTCGCGGTGCTCCAGCGATTGATGAGTCAGCGTTAGATCGCGCAATAGAGATCGGGCCACAATAATGAGTTCGAACCGCGCCGCACTTCTAGTTGTTAACCCATCACGCGCCGAAGCGGTTGATGCTGCAACTGAACTTGCCACTCTATTAACAAATGCGAATTTTGATCTATTCACCACCTCTGACGTAGTGATTGCTGGCGTACAAAACTGCGAAGTAGAAACTGTTCCGGCTGTTGAAATCGCTGTTGTGCTCGGCGGAGATGGCACCATTTTGCGCGGCGCTGAATTAACTCGCGATCGCAATATTCCACTACTCGGAATCAATATCGGCCACGTTGGTTTTATGGCCGAAGTCATTCGACCAGAAATTTCAGCTGTGGCAAAGTCAGTAATCGATAAGAGTTATGCACTTGATTCGCGCATGGTTCTAGCCTACGAAGTAATTCGTGGTGGAAATATAATTAGTAAAGGCTGGGCCCTAAACGAAGTAACTGTTGAACGCCAGCACACAACTATGGTTGAACTTTTCGTGCAGATCGATGGTCGTCCGCTTTCGCGCTGGGGTTGCGATGGCTTAATAGCCTCGACTCCAACCGGGTCAACGGCATATGCATTTAGCGCTGGCGGGCCAGTTTTATGGCCAGAGGTTGAGGCACTTGTATTGCTACCAATTTCGGCTCATGCGCTCTTTGCGCGCCCTATGGTGATCTCGCCTAAGTCTGAGATTGTGGTTGAAATCCAATCTAATGAAGCTCTCCTTTCCGCAGACGCGTTACGCAAATTTCCGCTAGTAGCGGGGGATCAAGTACGAATCATTCGCGATGCCAGCAAGATTTTGCTCTCTCATATTGTGGCGACAACATTTACTGATCGCATCGTTGCCAAATTCAAGTTACCAGTTGAAGGATGGCGCGGTGAGTGAACGCTCTTTCCTAAGCGAGATCACTATTAAAAATCTCGGCGTTATTGAATCTGCAACACTTGAATTCGAACCTGGCTTAACCGTATTAACTGGCGAAACCGGCGCAGGTAAAACCATGGTGCTGACGGCTCTTAATCTAATTTTGGGTGGCAAGAGTGATGCCACACTTGTGCGCACTGGTCAAGAACGTTTAGTGGCAAGTGGCAGATTTACTGTTACGAAAGATATTGCTGCCAGTGCTTCCGAAAAAGGCGCCGATCTCGATGGCGATGATTTGATCCTCACCCGCAATGTAAATAGCGATGGCAAAAGCAAAGCAATCGCCGGTGGCATTGCGATTCCAGCTGGAACGCTAGCGGAACTCGCCGTTGAACTAATTGAAATCCACGGCCAAGCTGCGAATTTGCAAATTACGAAGAGTTCAAAACAACGCGAATTACTTGATCGATATGCTGGAAGTGCGTTACAAAAAGTTCTGATGGCATACCAAAGCGAACTAACAGATTATCAAAGCCTTAAGAATCGAATTGCGACCTTGAAAAGCGCGGCAAGTAAGCGTGATGCCGAAATTGCTGAATTAACTGAATTCACCAACGCATTCAATAAGTTGAAACCAAAAAGCGGCGAACTAGTTCAGATCGATATTGAGATTTCTAAACTCAGTTCAGTTGAGGAGTTTCGGGTAGCGATTGCAACTGCACTTGGCACCCTGGAGGATGAAGACGCCGGTTCGCTAACTTCTCTGGGTGTAGCCCGCAAGGCCCTTGATGCGGTGCGAGCAAAAGATCCTGAGATCGAGAGCGTTTATGGCAACTTATCTGACGCGTTCTTTTTGCTGGGCGATGCCAATTCGACGCTTAATTCCTATCTATCTTCACTCGAAGCCGACCCTGATCGGTTGAGTTCATTACAAGAACGCAAAGCCGCACTAAATAGTTGGTTTAAAAAGTATGCAACCGATGGTGGTGATTTTGAATCGTTAATCGCTCGCGGTGATAGCGCCAAGAGTGCGATGGCAGATTTAACGGGTGGTGATGAATTAATTGCCGAGTTGGAAAAAGAATTAATTAGTGTTAAGAAATCCTTATTAACTAGTGCTAAAGAACTTTCTGCTGTGCGCGATAAGTCGGCCACTACTTTGGCATCAGCAGTTAGTGAAGAAATTCATGCACTGTCGATGCCACATACGAATTTGATTGTGCAAGTAACTCACCCGGACTATGCAGGAGCGTTGAAGGAATCAGATTTCACCGCAACGGGATGCGATGAAATCACACTTCTTTTGCAGGCCCATAAAGATGGACCGCTAGTGCCGATTGCAAAAGGGGCATCAGGCGGTGAGATGTCTCGCGTTATGTTGGGCCTCGAAGTGGTTTTGGCGAAAGTTCAACCAGTTGGTACCTATATTTTTGATGAAGTCGACGCCGGTGTTGGTGGAAAAGCGGCAATTGAAGTTGGTCGTCGGTTAGCGTTATTAGCAAAAGATGCCCAAGTAATTGTGGTTACCCATTTGCCACAAGTAGCAGCATGGGCGGATTCACATTTCGTCGTTAAGAAAAGCAGCGACGGTAGTGTTGTAGCTAGCGGTGTCAACAAACTCGCCGAAGCCGAGCGAATCAATGAGATAGCACGCATGCTGGCAGGTCTAGAAGAGTCCGCTAGCGCACAAGAACACGCCGCTGAATTGCTTGCCATGCGCGCAAACGGTTAAGGCGCTACGAATTTACTGATAGGTTTGTATCCCATGAGCGATCATGTGACTAAACACTTATTTGTAACTGGCGGAGTCGCCTCTTCACTCGGCAAAGGACTCACCGCTTCTTCACTCGGTCGACTATTAGTC
>JBIILF010000054.1:0-5466 GCA_044232785.1 Candidatus Planktophila sp.
TCCAGATGCCGTAAACCATGGATTGCAACTTATTGCCGAAGGTGCCGACATTATCGATGTTGGCGGTGAATCAACTAGACCCGGTGCTGATCGGGTAACGCCGTTTGAAGAAGAGCGCCGTGTTGTCAATGTAATTTCAAAATTAGCTGATGCTGGTAAACCAATCAGTATCGACACTATGCGAGCATCAACTGCGCGAGCTGCAGTAATTGCTGGAGCAACGATTATTAATGATGTAAGTGGCGGACTAGCTGATGAAGCCATGTTAGATACGGCAGCAGAGTTACAAGTTCCTTACATTGCAATGCATTGGCGTGGTCACTCTAAAGATATGAACAACTTGGCTAATTACGAAAATGTTCTCGAAGAAGTTTTGGAAGAATTGAGCTTGCGAATAAATGCAGCACTCGCTGCTGGAATAAGTAAATCCAACCTAATAATTGATCCAGGCCTTGGCTTTGCTAAGCAAGCAGCTGATAACTGGGCAATTATCGAGGAAATTGAGCGCTTTGTAGCTCTTGGTTATCCAGTCTTGGTCGGTGCATCGCGCAAGCGATTCCTTGGGGGAGATGATCCAAGTGCTCGCGAAGCAGCAACCGTCGAGCTAAGTAAAAAACTTAGCCAAAGCGGCATCTGGGCAGTTAGAGTTCACGGTGTAGCAGCTAATAAGGCGGTTTTGTGATGAATGATTCAATTCGAATTAATGGCATTAAAGCTTTTGGTTATCACGGAGTTTTTGCCGAGGAGACCAAGAACGGGCAAGATTTTCTGGTAGATGTAGAACTGATCTTAGATTTGGAAAAAGCCTCAAATAGCGATGATCTAGCAGACACAGTTGATTACAGTGCAATTTGCGATTTAGTTATTGCTGCAATAACTGGTCAAGCTTACAAATTAATTGAGAAGCTAGCTGGCGTAATTGCAGACCAAATCTTGGCCACACAAAATTTGGTAGATGTTGCTCTAGTAACCGTTCACAAGCCAAGCGCACCAGTTGATGCTGTAACAAGTGATATAAATGTGATGGTTATTCGCACTCGATGAAAGC
This sequence comes from Candidatus Planktophila sp., assembly GCA_044232785.1. GTDB lineage: Bacteria > Actinomycetota > Actinomycetes > Nanopelagicales > Nanopelagicaceae > Planktophila. The sequence goes on from JBIILF010000054.1 coordinate 1,049, forward strand.
TGTTATTTCGTTAGGCGCCAATATTGGTGAGCCAAAAGCTAACTTAGATATAGCGCTAGCTCTGTTGCGTGAAGCAACTGAAGTTAAAGTAGTTTCTAGTTATCTGCAAACTAAAGCAGTTGGTGGGCCAGAACAACCAGATTATTTAAATGCAGTAGCAATTGTGGAATCAGAGTTACCGGCGAAAGATTTATTGGCAGTGTTAAATGGAATTGAGACAGCGATGGGTCGTACTCGTGAAATTCACTGGGGGCCACGAGTTATCGACCTAGATCTAATTCAATACGGCGCGCTATTGGTAAACGATGAGAAGCTAACGTTGCCCCACCCACGTGCTCATGAACGGCGCTTTGTATTGGCGCCTTGGTTTGAGATTGAGCCTGATGCCGTGCTGCTTACCCATGGGCGGATTTCGGATCTATTAAATACTGATTTACACTAAGCACACATCGCCCGGTACCTGAAAGGACTGGAGCCAAAAGATGACCGTACTAGTTCCGACCATGGGTGCCCTACATAAGGGTCACCAAGCGTTGATTAAGCGCGCTCGCGAATTAGATAAAGAAGTTGTGGTCAGCATTTTTGTTAATCCATTGCAGTTTTCTGGAAGCCAAGACTTAGAAAAATACCCACGCACTCCAGAAGCTGATATTCAAATAGCAACACTGGCAGGAGCAACTGAAGTCTGGTTTCCAAACTTTGAAGAGATTTACCCAAGCGCACCAGTTCAAATTTCAGCAGGTGCAGTCGGCGAACTTTATGAAGGGGCTTCACGTCCTGGACATTTTGCTGGAGTTTTAACTGTAGTGAATCGTTTATTTGAAATTGTAAAGCCGAGCGCTGCGGTATTTGGTGAAAAAGATTTTCAGCAGCTCTGGTTGGTAAAAAAGCATTTTAAGAAATTAGAGATTCATTCGGTTCCAACTGTGCGCGAATATGATGGCTTAGCTCTATCTTCCCGAAATGTGCAGTTATCTGAATCAGATCGAACAGCAGCTTTGATTATTTCAAAAGCACTCAAAGAGCCAAATCGGATGCTCGACATCTTGGCAACTGAGCCTGCGTTCAAATTGGACTATGCCGAAATAATTGATGAGAGTTCATTTGAACTAGCTAGCGCAACCACTCAAAAAAAGCGGGCCATCATCGCAGGCTGGGTAAATGGGGTTCGTTTACTAGATAATGCAGTTGTGGATGAGAACTCATGAAGTTATTAGCACCTAAACCAGGCTGGACTTCGCGCGCCGATGTAATTGTGGTGGGCTCTGGAATTGCAGGTATGACCACCGCACTTCAACTGCGCACATTCGGATTATCAGTTTTAATTGTTACGAAAGCAAAAGTTGATGAAGGCTCAACTAAGTGGGCACAAGGTGGAATTGCGGCAGCTCTCGGCGACGGGGACTCACCAGAGGCCCATTTAATAGATACTTTGACCGCTGGCGCCGGTCTCTGCGATATTGAAGCGGTTCGAGTTTTAGTTACCGAAGGCCCCGAAGCAGTGCGTAAATTAATTGAGCGCGGTGCAAAATTTGATACTGAAGCCGATGGTGAAATTGCCCTGACTCGCGAAGGTGGCCATTTACGCAATCGCATCTTGCATGCAGGCGGCGATGCAACAGGTGCCGAAGTATCACGTGCACTGCTGGCTGCAGTTCGCAATGATCCGCAGATTGAAGTTGTGGAAGATGCACTAGTACTTGATGCGCTTAAAGATAAAACTGGTCGAGTTTGTGGCGTTACTTTGCACGTGATTGGTGCAGGATCGCGCGATGGCGTCGGCCAAGCACTTGGTAAAGCGGTAGTTCTTGGAACTGGCGGACTAGGTCAAGTATTTGCCAGTACGACTAATCCATCTGTATCAACTGGTGATGGTGTTGCATTGGCACTTCGTGCCGGTGCAAAGATTGCTGATGTGGAATTCATTCAGTTTCATCCCACCGTACTTTGGCTCGGTGGAAAATCACGCGGACAACAACCGCTAATTTCGGAAGCCGTTCGTGGTGAAGGTGCATATTTGGTAGATGACAGCGGTAATCGTTTTATGCAAAGCGTGCACCCACTTGCCGAATTAGCGCCACGAGATGTAGTCGCAATTGCGCTAATGCGTAAAATGAAAGAGACTGGCAAAGATCATGTGTGGCTCGATGTTCGCCACTTAACTGGTTTCGCTGAACGATTCCCAACTATTTACGCATCATGCTTATCTAACGGTATTGATCCGATAAAAGATTTAATTCCGGTTGCACCCGCTTCACACTATGCCTCAGGTGGAGTGCGGGTAGATCTAAATGGTCAGAGCAGTATTCCTGGTCTATATGCATGCGGCGAGACAGCTTGCTCTGGTGTTCATGGCGCTAACCGATTAGCCTCAAATTCACTGCTCGAAGGGTTAGTTTTTAGCGCTCGGATCGCCGCTGATATCGCAGCGAATTTACCTACTGAATCTGAACCAGTAGAAAATATGAGTCAACCTTTCTTATTAGATCCAGCAGTTCGTAAAGATTTACAAACTGCGATGAGCCGTGGCGCAGGTGTACTGCGATCAGCGGACTCATTAATTGAAACAAGTAACGCACTTTCGCGGCTAGAAACTCGAGTGAGCGATGCCCCGCAAGTTGATGCCTGGGAAACTACTAATCTTTTTCAGCTTGCCCAAACTATTCTGCGAGCAGCTTTGATTAGACAAGAAACTCGTGGCTCGCATTGGCGCGAAGATTTCCCCGACACCAGTGCAACCTGGGAGAAACGAATTGTGCAACAGATTGATGAAGTCGGAAACTGGGCAACCGAATATGCTCAGGTGGTGAATAAATGATCGATCTAGATTTAATCAAAGCTGCTTTGGCTGAAGATTTAGCCGGCGGTACAGATGTAACTTCAGTTTCGACAATTTCCGCCGATGCCGAACTCAGTGCTGATTTTGTTGCTCGTGATTTAGGTGTCGTTGCTGGAATTGAAATGGCGCAAGGCGTATTAACCGAAGTTGGCATAAGAAATATCGAAGTTTTAGTTCAAGATGGTGCTTCGGTAAAAGTGGGCGATGTATTGATTCGGGTTACCGGTAATGCCCGAGCCATATTGCTTGCTGAGAGAACAGCTTTGAATTTCCTAGGTCATTTATCTGGAATTGCTACTTTGACTAGCCACTGGGTAAGTGCGATCGCTGGCACTAATTGCGAAGTTCGCGATACTCGCAAGACCACACCTGGTTGGCGTGAGTTAGAGAAGTTTGCAGTACGTATGGGTGGCGGTACTAACCATCGGATGTCACTTAGCGATGCTGCTTTAATTAAAGATAATCACATCGCAGCTGCAGGTGGCGTAAAAGAGGCGTTTAGCGCAGTCCGTAGCTCTTTTCCAACTGCCCCGATTGAGATCGAAGTCGATACTTTGGATCAGTTGGCTGAGGTGCTTCCGTTGAAACCTGATTTAGTGCTGCTCGACAATATGACACCTGAGCAATGCCGCACTGCCGTTTCGCTGGTTGCGGGACAAACCAAACTCGAAGCATCTGGTGGCATCACCTTAGAACTAGCGCGCGCTTATGCCGAGACCGGCGTTGATTACATCGCGATCGGTGCGCTTACGCATTCTGCTAAGAATTTTGATATCGGCCTCGATGTAAGGAGTAATTAAAGATGCTATTAACCGTAGATGTAGGTAATACCAATACTGTTCTAGGAATTTTCGAAGGCGAGAATTTAACTCAGTCATGGCGAGTAAAGACCGACCCACGTAATACTGCTGATGAACTCTGGCTTCAGTACGAAGCTTTAGTTTCTGAATACGAACTTACTGGATTGTCTATTTGCAGCACCGTTCCTGCGACGTTGCGTGAATTACGTCGCATGATCACTGACTACTTTGAAGATGTGCCAATTACGATCGTTGAACCTGGCATTAAAACAGGGGTGCCATTACTAGTTGATAACCCTAAAGAAATTGGCGCTGACCGCATCGTCAATACTTTGGCTGCTCACACTTTATTTGGTGGACCAGCCATAGTGGTGGATTTTGGTACCTCAACTAACTTCGATGTAGTTTCGCCAACTGGCGAATTTCTTGGTGGAGCGCTTGCGCCAGGTATAGAAATTTCCGTCGAAGCACTTTCGGCCAGAGCCGCACAATTGCGCAAAGTTGAATTAGTTCTGCCGAAATCGGTAATTGGCAAAAATACAGTTGAAGCTTTGCAATCCGGCACAATCTATGGATTTGCAGGCCAAGTTGATGGTTTGGTTAATCGTATTTCCGAGGAACTTGCATTGAGTTACAGCGGTACGCCAACAGTGATCGCAACTGGTGGCTTGGCACCCTTGATTTTGGGGGTTTCAGAGACAATCGATGAACACGAACCAGATCTGACTTTGATCGGCTTGCGCCTAATTCACGAGCGCAATCAGTAGCAGTTAGACTGC
>JBIILF010000055.1:0-5460 GCA_044232785.1 Candidatus Planktophila sp.
CCTTATCTAAACGTTGACCCAGGCACTATGAATCCGTTTCAACATGGCGAGGTCTTTGTAACCGATGACGGCGCTGAAACGGATCTAGATATTGGCCACTATGAGCGTTTTCTCGATACAAATCTGCATGGTTCTGCAAATGTCACCACTGGCCAAGTTTATTCAAAGGTAATTGCACGCGAACGTCGTGGTGAATATTTAGGCGAGACAGTTCAAGTGATTCCACACATCACCAATGAAATCAAAGAACGCATTCGTGCGATGGCAGCCCCTGATATCGATGTAGTGATTACTGAAATCGGTGGAACTGTTGGCGATATTGAGTCACAACCATTCTTAGAAGCTGCTCGACAGATTCGTCAAGAAGTTGGTCGCGATAATGTTTTCTATTTACATGTCTCGCTAGTTCCATACATCGGGCCTTCCGGTGAATTGAAAACAAAACCGACTCAGCACAGTGTTGTTGCACTACGTGCGATAGGTATTGCACCTGATGCAATTGTGCTTCGATCCGACCGCGAGATTCCCGAAAGTGTTAAACGCAAAATTTCGTTGATGTGCGACGTTGATCAGGCCGCCGTTGTGGCAGCAGTTGATGCGCCATCAATCTATGACATTCCTAAGGTGTTACATGCCGAAGGCCTTGATTCTTATGTTGTTTCTCGCCTTGGTTTGAAGTGCCACGATGTCGAGTGGGGCGTATGGGATGCATTGCTTGAGAAAGTTCATCACCCAAAGCATGAAATTACGGTTGGGCTAGTGGGCAAGTATGTAGATCTGCCAGATGCTTATTTATCAGTGAGCGAAGCGCTTCGTGCAGGTGGGTTTGCGAACAATGCAAAAGTGAATCTGAAATGGATTGCCAGCGATGAATGCGAGAGCGAAGCTGGTGCTCGCGCAATGCTCAGCGATGTTGATGCAATCTGCGTTCCTGGCGGTTTCGGAATTCGTGGAATTGAAGGAAAACTAGGTGCGCTTAAATACGGGCGTGAAAATAAGATTCCTACTTTAGGTTTATGTCTAGGTTTGCAGTGCATGGTTATCGAAGCAGCTCGCAATCTCGGCGGAATTGCCGATGCCAATAGCGCTGAATTTGATCCAGAATCTGGCACACATGTAATTGCCACGATGGCTAGCCAGAAAGAAATTGTTTCTGGACAAGCTGATATGGGCGGCACAATGCGTCTTGGTTTATATCAAGCCGAATTACTGCCGGGCTCAATAGTTGCAACAGTTTATGGCGCAACCTCGATTTCAGAGCGCCATCGCCATCGTTATGAAGTAAATAACAAGTACCGTGATCAAATTTCGAGTGCTGGTCTAGTTTTCTCAGGAATCTACGAGCAAGAAAACCTCGTGGAGTTTGTCGAATTACCTAAAGAGGTACATCCTTATTACGTGGGAACGCAGGCGCATCCAGAACTTCGCTCTCGTCCTACAAAAGCTCATCCGCTATTCACCGGCTTGGTGGCAGCGGCAATTGCTGGAAAGAAATAGTTTCCAATTAAGGATTAGCCATGCAGGTTGGCGTACCTAAAGAGATAAAAGTCCACGAGTCACGAGTAGCAATTACTCCCGATGGCGTAAGCGAATTAGTTCGCGCAGGTCATGAAGTTTTTATTGAAACCGGCGCTGGCTTAGGTTCAGCGATTACCGATGCTGACTTCATAGCCCATGGCGCAAAGATTGTGGCGACAGCCGATGAAGTTTGGAAATCGGCCGAGTTAATTCTGAAAGTTAAAGAGCCGATTGAAATTGAGTACGCTCGAATTAAGTCTCATCACACACTCTTTACTTACTTGCACTTAGCTGCGTCAAAGCCTTGCACTGATGCACTGATTGCTAGTGGATGCGCAGCAATTGCTTACGAGACCGTTGAGAAAGATGGTCAGTTGCCACTGCTTGCGCCGATGAGTGAAGTTGCTGGGCGAATGGCAACCCAAGTTGGTGCTTACTCATTACAGAAACCAAATGGTGGCCGCGGAGTTTTACTTGCTGGCGTACCGGGAGTCGCACCAGGCAAAGTTGTTGTAATTGGCGGGGGAGTCGCTGGTCTAAATGCGGCGGTAATCGCAATGGGAATGGGCGCCGATGTAACGGTGCTGGATCGTTCAATTTCCCGAATGCAAGAGATTGATTCACTTTATAGTGGCCGCATCAAAACTCTATTCTCAGCCCACGCATCAATCGAACGCGAAGTTCTACAAGCTGATTTATTGATTGGCGCTGTTTTAGTTCACGGCGCCAAAGCACCCAAATTAGTCAGCAACGAGTTGGTATCACGCATGAAGCACGGTTCAGTGTTAGTTGATATCGCAATAGATCAAGGCGGTTGCTTTGAAGATTCAAAGCCAACTACTCACGCGGAGCCAACATTTACCGTGCACAACTCAATTTTCTATTGCGTTGCGAATATGCCGGGTGCTGTTCCCGTTGCTTCAACATATGCACTTACCAATGCCACCATGCCGTACACCTTGGCACTTGCTAATCACGGTTGGGAAAGCGCGATTATGAAAGATCCGGCGTTGGCAAAAGGTTTAAATATCAGTGGTGGCGAAGTGCGCTATCAAGCAGTTGCGCAGGCGCATGGTTATGGATTTTCGCCAATTAGTTAGTGGCTTCCTTGATCATCTCCGGATAGAGCGAGGACTTGCCGCTAACTCAATAGCCGCTTATCAACGCGATCTCCATAAATTAACTGCCTACTTTGAAACGCAGTCGTTAAATACCGATGCGATAACTAGCGACAATATTGCAGCGTTTGAAATTTCGCTAAAAGCGCTTGATCTTGCTCCAGCCAGCATTAATCGCATCATGAGCGCTGTTCGTACCTTCTATAAATATCAAAATCGGGAATATCAAGTTATCGACCCAACGACCGATATCTCGCATAATAAATCGGCCAGGCGTTTACCTAAAGCGCTTACGGTTGCTGAAGTTATTTCACTTATTGATGCCGGCCTGCGCGAAGGCGATGTAATTTCCTTGCGCGATCATGCGCTTCTGGAACTTCTTTACAGTAGCGGCGCTCGAGTAAGCGAAGTCATTGGTATCAACTTAAGTGATTTCGCAAAGTCGAACTTAAGCGGCGAGGAGATAACGACTCTGAAAGTTCGTGGCAAGGGCGGCAAGGAGCGCATAGTGCCGCTTGGGAAATTCGCAGTGGCTGCAATCGATAATTATTTGGTTCGCACTAGACCAGACCTTGCAGCAAAATCTGGTCGCAAAGAAAGTTCGATTAATGGCGCGTTGTTCCTCAATCAAAAAGGTACGCGAATGTCACGTCAAAGTGCTTGGCAGATTGTCCTGACTGCTGCTGAGCGAGCTGGAGTTACCAGCAAGGTTTCGCCACACGTTTTCCGTCACTCCTACGCAACGCATCTTTTAGATGGTGGGGCGGATATTCGCGTGGTTCAGGAACTATTAGGACACGCATCTGTTACGACCACTCAGATCTACACTCTGATCACGATCGATAAAATCCGCGAAAGTTACAGTTCGGCGCATCCAAGAGCAAACTGAACTGGCTCGAAATTACGTAGGTATTACGCAGATTTTTTCCTTAACACTTTAAAATTTCCAGAGTAGTCTCGTAATCGTGACTTCAACAATTTTCGAACAAGGTGGCTTTCGCATATCTTTCGGAGAGCAGCCACAATCTGGTTTTCATGTGGAAGTTCAGGAAGATTCGAATTGGAGACAAGCTAGTTCGCTAAACAACGCTTTAGTCTCGGGGCCATCCTTTGATCTGCGCCCCGATGAGATTCGAGAAAGCGCGCATGGGCTGCATTTAAAAGGTCAACAACAATTACATGGATATCTCTGGAACGCCGAAATTACTCGAGTTGGAACGCAATGGATAAAAGTTGATATAACAATTGATTCACCGGAATTCACTCTTGGCAAAATAGGCGGTATCGAACCAGAGATTGTTTTGGATTTAGGTCCGTTGCCACCGTATGAACGTGGCGATCATGTCTGGTTTAAAGTCAATATTGATAATCCAACAAAATGGAATGATGAAGCACGGAGTAACGATTTTCCAGCAACTTATTACTACGATCCATATGGACATAATGAATTCAGAATGTTTTTCGATATGTCTGCAATGTCTTGGATGAGTCCGGAAAATGTCGCACGCTTTCGAGATCTACGTTGTGGATTTAGGCGACGCTTTGATGGAGAGCTGAAAGCTGAGTTAGGTTTAATCGGGGAAACTCAATCTGGATTCACCTTTCCAAAAGGTTCACAAAAGATTGTTTATTACATCGGGGCCGGACATCGCGAGCATTTCCCGAAATCACCAACAGCGCGTGGTGAGCTAATTTCGCTCGTAGAGTCATCACTCACGCTTTTGCCGGAACCTTCCGCATTTCCGCACAACGCAACTTCGTGGGATGACTTTGCTAAGGGATCGGCGATTGATCTCATGAATACTGAACATTCGTGGAGTATCGATAGTGACGGCGAACATCTGATGGGTTATGTCGATGCGAGGTCTGATGCATGGGCGCTGGCGATGGGAGCGCGTGGTCGAGACTGGGATGGAACAGGGGCATGTCTTGAAGCTGGGCTCTGGATATTGCATCCACTTGAAATATTGTCACGAGTCAGACCCGACCTACCATTTGAACCATTGCGACAACGAGTTAATACATTCACCCGTAGACAAATTCTAAGTCCTAAAAGTGATCTTTTCGGTGGGAAAGCAACCAAACCAATGAACGTTGGAACATGGCAGTACATTTACATTATTGCTGAATGTTGGCGCATCTATGCACTGAGCAATGATGAAGAAGTGCTGGCGAAAATTCTGAAAGAAGTTCACGAAGTTATGTTGCCAATGGTGACTAATACCGGTGGTGTCATGCCATTGGAGTTTGATAAATCCACTCTCCGCAAGATTGGTTCTGGAGATGGACATGCAATTGCCGGACTCTTTGCCCTCTTCATGCTCGAAGTCGCCCAGCGCACTTCGGATAAAAGCTATGTTGAATTAGCAAAATCTGCGCTAATAACTTTGTATAACTTGCCGATAAATACAATCACTCAAGAATCATTCCTCACTGCGCATTCCGCAGACGCGGCAGATCGACTTGCTGCGATCGATAAAGATAATCCTGAGTGGGCGCAAATGAGTCGCTACTTTGTCGCTCAGTCTCTGCGCATGTTGTATTGGTATGACGATGCCACTAACGAGCGAAATCGTATGGTTCAACAGATGGGAATGTTCGTTGCATGCGGAACGATTAACTATCCAGCGTTCTTTGAAAACCTTGAAATGGATGCGCGGTTAAGTGCGCTTCTCGATACCGGGGGACCGAAAAAGGAAATGCTAAATGTGCTAGACCATGGGCGGCGGGTCAATTTTCATTTCTTCCCAAAAGTACAACCTGATCTTTATGGTCCGATGCCATTGCAATACATTCCTTATGAAGAGGTCCCGGTACTTGAGGG
>JBIILF010000056.1:0-5445 GCA_044232785.1 Candidatus Planktophila sp.
ATAACTGGCATATCTTGTGTATAAAACCCACCTCGCGAGCCTGCCCCCTCGGGTATTAGGCTTAGGGAGATACCAATAAAGGAGTTCCGCCCATGTTTGAGCGTTTTACAGACCGTGCCCGTCGGGTCGTAGTTCTTGCCCAAGAAGAAGCACGCATGCTCAATCACAACTACATCGGCACCGAGCACATTCTGCTTGGTCTGATTCATGAAGGCGAAGGCGTCGCTGCTAAAGCGATGGAAGGCATGGGCATCTCACTCGAAGCCGTGCGTGCACAAGTTGAAGAAATTATTGGTCAAGGTCAGCAAGCTCCAAGTGGTCATATTCCATTTACGCCACGCGCCAAGAAAGTTCTCGAACTATCACTTCGCGAAGCGCTACAACTTGGTCACAATTACATTGGTACCGAACACATTCTGCTCGGCTTAATTCGCGAAGGCGAAGGTGTAGCTGCACAAGTATTAGTAAAACTCGGTGCAGATTTAAATCGGGTTCGTCAGCAAGTTATTCAATTACTTTCTGGCTACCAAGGTAAAGAAGCGGTTGCATCAAATGGTCCAGCCGAAGGAACTCCATCGACATCTTTGGTGCTCGATCAATTTGGTCGCAACCTAACTCAAGCTGCGCGCGAAGGAAAACTTGATCCAGTTATTGGTCGCGAACTTGAAATCGAACGTGTTATGCAAGTTCTTTCACGTCGCACAAAAAATAACCCAGTTTTAATTGGCGAACCAGGTGTTGGTAAAACAGCAGTCGTCGAAGGTTTGGCTCAAGCAATTGTAAAAAATGATGTGCCTGAAACCCTTAAGGATAAGCAGCTTTATTCACTTGATTTAGGTGCACTTGTTGCCGGTTCGCGCTATCGCGGAGATTTCGAAGAGCGCTTAAAGAAAGTGCTGAAAGAGATTAAAACTCGCGGCGACATTATTCTTTTCATTGATGAAATTCATACTTTGGTTGGCGCCGGTGCAGCTGAAGGCGCAATTGATGCAGCTAGTATTTTAAAACCAATGCTTGCTCGCGGTGAGCTACAGACAATCGGTGCAACCACTCTTGATGAATATCGCAAGCACCTTGAAAAGGATGCTGCCCTCGAACGACGTTTCCAACCAATTCAAGTAAAAGAGCCATCAGTTGCTCACACCATTGAGATTCTTAAGGGTTTACGCGATCGTTACGAAACCCATCACCGGGTTTCAATCACCGATGGCGCACTAGCTGCAGCAGCAAATATGGCTGATCGCTATGTATCCGATCGTTTCTTGCCAGATAAAGCTATTGATCTAATTGATGAAGCCGGTTCCCGCTTGCGCATTAAGCGCATGACCGCCCCTGCCGAACTTCGCGAATTCGATGACAAAATCGCTGCTGCTCGGAAAGAGAAAGAGTCAGCAATCGATGGCCAAGATTTCGAGAAGGCAGCATCTTTCCGTGATCTTGAAAAGACGCTCTCAACTGAGAAAGCTGAAGCAGAGAAGAATTGGAAAGCAACCGATCTCGATAAGGTAACTGAAGTTGATGAAGAACTCATCGCACAAGTTCTTTCGATCGCAACTGGTATTCCAGTCTTTAAGTTAACCGAAGAAGAAACTGCTCGCTTACTGCGCATGGAAGATGAACTTCACAAGCGCGTTATTGGTCAAGATCAAGCGATCAAGGCGTTGTCACAAGCAATTCGCCGTACTCGTGCGGGCTTGAAAGATCCAAAGCGCCCAGGTGGCTCATTTATTTTTGCCGGCCCATCAGGTGTTGGTAAGACTGAACTTTCGCGCACACTTGCTTCATTCTTATTCGGCGATGCCGATGCGCTGATTCAACTTGATATGTCTGAGTACTCCGAGCGTCACACCGCTTCACGTTTATTCGGTGCACCTCCAGGGTATGTTGGCTATGACGAAGGTGGTCAGCTGACTGAGAAAGTTCGTCGTCGCCCATTCTCTGTTGTGCTCTTCGATGAAATCGAAAAAGCTCACCCAGATATTTTCAACTCGCTATTGCAGGTTCTTGAAGATGGTCGTCTAACTGACTCACAAGGTCGCGTAGTTGATTTCAAGAATACGGTCATCATCATGACTACCAATTTAGGTACTAAAGATATTTCTAAGGGCGCCGGGCTCGGGTTTGCAAACTCATCTGATGAGCTCTCAAATTACGAGCGCATGAAGGCAAAAGTTGGCGATGAACTTAAGTCGCACTTCCGCCCAGAATTCCTAAATCGTATTGATGACATTGTGGTATTCCATCAACTACACAAGGATGAAATTATTCAGATCGTTGATCTAATGATTGCATCCCTTGATGAGCGCCTAAAGGCGAAAGATATGGGCATTGAGCTAACTCAAGCTGCTAAGGATCTCCTTGCTGCTCGTGGTTATGACCCACTACTTGGCGCGCGACCATTGCGTCGTACCATTCAACGCGAAATCGAAGATTCACTTTCAGAGCGCATCTTGTTTAGCGAATTAAAGGCTGGCGAAATTATTGTGGTTGATGTTGAAGGCGAAGGCACTGATGCGAAATTTACTTTCGTTGGTTCGCCAAAAGCGATTACTCCAGATTCACCAGAAGATTTAGCGCAAACACCTACTGTTTAACTGCTTTTAGTTGCCCAGTTCCGTTAAAGCATCACCGCTAACTCGGTAAACCGTCCATTCATCCATGGCGATTGCGCCTTGAGATTTGTAGAACTCAATTGCTGGTGCGTTCCAATCAAGTACCCACCATTGAAAACGACCATAGCCGCGCTCAGTACAGATCGCTGCTAAGTGCTTAAGCATTGCTAAACCGTATCCGTTGCCACGGAACTCAGGTTTGATAAATAGATCTTCGAGGTAAATGCCATGTTTGCCCTGCCAAGTAGAAAAATTTAAAAACCAGATAGCGATTCCAATTACTTCACCATCTTGATCAGCAATTGAGCAGAAAACTTTAGGTTCATCGGCAAAGAGCGCAGCACCAAGTTCGACTTCGTTCGTTTCAACTTCTTCAGGGGCTTTTTCATAAACGGCAAGATCATGAATTAGTTGCATGATTGCAGGTAAATCAGTTTTAGTGGCTGGGCGAATTAACATTTAATTGGTGTGATCTCTCCGTTTTTTGCTAAATGGTTTAACAAACCACTTTTACCTACTGCAATTTCACCCAGATCTGAGCGACCGAGTATTAGCGCCGGCAAAGTAGATGCAGCATGAACTGCTTCGGTAATGCTGACCCCGATCTCATTAAGTGCATGGTTAAAGGCTTTTGCCATAGTTAGCGTGCTGCCAGCTAATGCACCATTTGATGCTAAACGGGCGACACCATCTTTAACAATAACCTCTAAATCAGCTATTTGGTAAGTGCCATCTGTCGAACCAGCTGCTGCCATTGCATCAGTTATCAAAACGATGCGATTAGGCGCCGCTTCAAATACTTCACGCACAATATTTGTAGCTACATGCTCGCCGTCAAGAATTAGCTCGAGGCTAACTCGAAGTTCATCAATAACCGCACTAGACATAGTGCCTGGCCCATCAACAATTTTTGGCATGGCATTATTAAAATGTGTAACTACGCTAGCTCCACGATCAATTGCGGCTTGGGCTGTTGCTGCATCAGATTGTGAATGACCAATAGCAGCTACAACACCAGATTTTGTTAAGTACTCAATAACTTCTAGTGCGCCGTCTAGTTCAGGTGCAATAGTAATCATTTTAATAAAGCCTTGACCAGCATCTAACAACAATTGCACTTCGGCAATCGTTGGAGTGCGCAGTAGGTCAGGATTATGAGCACCGCATCTGGCATGAGAAAGATAAGGACCTTCTAGGTGAATACCTGCAATGTCCCCACTTTTGACAAATGGAACTAACCGCGAAATTTGATCTAATAAATCTGGAATCGTCTCGGTAACTAAACTTGCCAAAGTGGCCACAGTTCCGCCAGCACGATGAGTAGAGATAACTTGTGAAATTTCAGGATCTGTCAGGCTGGCAAAATATTTACCGCCGCCGCCATGGCAATGAATGTCTACGAAGCCAGGTAGCAAGATTCCTTCGTAGCGGTGATCGTATTCGGGTGTTGTGCCGCTATTGATCGAGTGAATTACACCATCTTCAATCTCAAGCCACATCTCTTTCTGCAGCTCCTGATCGATAAGCACGGTGGCTGCAGAGATGATCACGTAGCAAACTTATGGGTTGGAAGTAGTCAGGTCAAGAATGTGAAATTTTAGTAGTACTGTTTTTCTATGAATTACTTAGGAATTGATGCTGGTGCTACGGCAACCAAGTGGGCGCTATATGACGGGTCTGAGATTGTTGCCACAGGTAAATGCCCGGCGATGGATGGTCATATTCTTCGCCCCGATTCAAAAGCTCGGATTAATGAAGTTTTAGCAGAGATCTCAACGGCAGTGAATGGCGCAGAGGTAAGTGGCGTATTTGCTGGAATTACTGGCGCCGTATCTGAAGATAGTGCGACAGATCCACTTGGTCAGATTTTTCACTCATATTTTCCAAACGCAAAAGTACGAATCGTGCACGATATCGAGTTGGCTTATTTTGCTAACTTTGAAGTAGGCGAAGGTATTTTGCTATATGCCGGCACTGGTTCAATCGCTATGTATATTGATGATGAAGCTGGTCCGGTGCGAGCTGGTGGCTGGGGATATTTACTAGGTGATGAAGGTGCAGGTTTCTGGATAGGTCGCGAAGTAATTCGCTGGGTACTTGCTGGCCTAGATACCGGCGAAGAAGTTGAAGCTGATTCGTTAAGCGATGTTATTTTGCAAGAAATTGGCGCAACTACTTGGGATGGCATCAAGGAGTTTGTTTATTCAAATGAACGTTCAGAGATCGCAAAGTTGTCCGCAACTGTAGGTCGCTTAGCAGATGCTGGAAATGCAGATGCTCAAGGGATCATCTATGAAGCAAGCCAACATTTGATTGCGTTAGTACATCAACTCGATATTCAGATTGAGAATGCCCCACGAATTGTTATTGCTGGGGGAGTCTGCCATGAAGGTTCTTTTATGGCGAAAGCGCTTTACTCATTTTTTAGTGAAAGAATTTCAATTTCTGATTGTGATATTGCACGGCGTGCTGCCGAACTCGCTATAGATCTTTAATTACTCAGCAATTTTTACGCGTTGCAGAGCTTGATCTAATCGAGAGACTTCGTAGATCTCCATACCTGGAATTTTCACATCAGAACCAACTGGGACAAGAGCGCGTTTGAAACCTAAGCGATGCGCCTCGGCCAGCCGACGCGATACGCCACTTACTTTACGGATCTCACCAGCTAGCCCAACTTCTCCGATTGCCACCAAATCAGCAGGCAAAGCCAGCGCTTTAGCAGCTGACGCAACGGCCAAAGCAAGGGCTAAATCAGCTGCAGGTTCGGACATTTTCATACCGCCAACTGTCGCGGCATAAACATCGCGGCCACCAATGCGCACATTCGCAC
>JBIILF010000057.1:0-5375 GCA_044232785.1 Candidatus Planktophila sp.
CGTTCTTCGCCTTCATGTGCAGGAAGTACTTGCGCAACTGCGCCTACTTCCAAATCTTCGGGGCGAATTGGGCGATCACCTGGGTCGGTTACTAAACGAGTGCCAGCTTTCCAACTTGTTTTCGTTAAATCATCTTTTGGAAGCGGACCTAAGTCACGCAGAAGAACTAGGGGAGAGAGGCCGATTAAGCCAAGTGACAGACCCATTGAACGCTTTATGAGTGAGCGACGGCCAAGGCCTGCAGCCCCTGCACGTTCTTTGACGGTAGCAACAAGTGCATCGCGATCTTCTTCTTCAGATCGCAGCGTATGACGCATCGCGATAACTTCTTCATCAGGCATCAAAGTTTTAGCCCAATGAATTGCAGCTGCGCCGATAAAGAAGAGCGCTATTGCTAGCCCGAGGCCGAGGAAAAGTTGATGGGCATTGGTATTTCCGAGAACTGGAAAGAAGAAGAAAATATCTTCAGCGATGAAGTAGTAGGCGAAGATAAAAAGCAAGGTACCTAGCGCAGATATTAGAAACAGAATCGCGACTTGGCGTTCGGCACGTTTTTCAGCAACAGGGTCGGTATCAGATTTGCGATGAACATGTGCGGGCAATCCCGGATCTTTGATCGCTTCAATTTCGTTAGACATTTATTTATCTCGCCTTCGTCGCTAACCAAACTGCCACACCGATCAGCAGTCCGAGTCCTAGTGTCCATACCAACAAACCTTCAGTAACTGGCCCAACTCTGCCAAGAGCGGCGCCACCTAACTGCGGTTCATTCTCTGCAGCTTTAATCCATTTAATGATCGAAAGTTTTTCGGCCGGAGTAATTGTTTTATCAGCGAAAACTGGCATCGCTTGTGGCCCAGTAATCATTGCTTCGTAAATATATTTAGGTTCTACGCCCATCAAAGTTGGCGCGTATTTACCTTGAGTTAGTGCGCCACCTTGTCCGGCAAAATTGTGGCACATCGCGCAGTTAGTGCGGAATAAGGTTCCGCCTTCTGCTGTGTTTCCATCTCGTTCGTAGTTAAGTAAAGATTCACCAGGAATTGCTGGGCCAGGTGCAGTAGCGGCAACATAAGCAGCTAGTGCGGCAGTCTGCTCGGCGTTATATACCGGTTCCTTGCGCGCAATTTGCTGGCTGAGATCAGCTACGGGCATGCGGCCAGTACCAACTTGGAAATCTACCGAGGCTGCACCGACTCCAATAAGTGAAGGTGCGATGGTGCTTCCTTCCAAATTTAAACCATGGCAAGACGAACAACCCTTTAGAAATATCTGCTTGCCTTCAGCTATTTGTGCAGATCGCTGTTGCGGTGTTAGTTCGCCTTCGGTAGTTGCACTAGCAACCGAGAAGGTGGTGCCGATTGCTAACAGCGCAACCACCAATAAGAGAGGAGAGGCTATTCGGCTACGTCGAAGTTGGGATAGTTTTTTCATTCCAGATTCCTATTTAATTAAGTAGATCGCAGAGAAGAGAGCGATCCAAACGACGTCGACGAAGTGCCAATAATATGAAACCACGATTGCAGTAGTTGCTTGGTTGTGATTAAAGCGGCGTGCTTTTGCTACGCGGATCATGACAATCAAAAATGCAATCAACCCACCAGTTACGTGCAGCCCGTGGAAGCCAGTTGCCAGATAGAAAACAGATCCATAAGCGCTAGAAGAAAGACTTAATCCCTCTTCAACGAGTGCGGCGTATTCATAGACTTGACCGCCAATGAAGAATGAACCCATCAAGAAAGTTAGTGAGAACCATTCCCGCATTCCCCACTTATTAATTTGCCAAATCTTTCCAGTTTTACGTTCTTGAAAACGCTCAGCGGCAAAAACACCGAACTGGCATGTGACAGAGGATAGAACCAGCACAGTTGTATTTAGCGCGGCGAAAGGAATGTTTAAAAGTTCAGTCGAAGTGAGCCAAACAGAAGGGCCTTGAACGGCACGAGTCGTGAAGTACATCGCGAAAAGAGCTGCAAAAAACATCAACTCACTTGATAGCCAAACGATAGTTCCAACAGCAACTAAGTTTGGGCGGGTGGGTTTATGCATTCCTACGGCTGCGCTCGACATGCTGCGTATTATTCCCGAAATACTCACTCTTCGCGCCCACTAGAGCCTCTTTAAACGAGTGATATTGACCAGAAAGCATGAGTCAGGTCACAGGCGCTTTTAGCGCTCTTTTGATTAGAATTACGCCCATGAGCGGTGCGGAAAATTTGAAGATACGGGTCATCATTTATTCAGATGATTTAGCTGTTCGAGCCGGAATAGTTTCTGCACTGGGGCGCAAAATGGCTGCCGATCTGCCTGCCCATGAAGTTATTGAATTCGCTACCGCCGCAGCGCTTCGGGCATTTGTCGACCGCCCGGATCTACAAGGCGCTTTGAAAGCCGACCTGTTTATCCTCGACGGCGAAGCGGTTCCCGAAGGTGGAATGAGTGTTGCCCGTCAACTAAAGGATGAAGTTTTTAACTGCCCACCAGTCCTGTTGATTACTGGACGCAAGGAAGATGCTTGGCTGGCCGCTTGGTCTCGCGCTGATGCAACAGTGATTCACCCGATCGATCCATTTACTTTGGCTCAAACGGCTGCGAATTTGTTGCGCAAACAAAATCTCGCAACTACGAATGTCTAGTACCAATACCTGGCAACAAATTCTAGAGACGCTAACCAATGGGTTAGATCTCGATTCCAATAACGCTCGTTGGGCGATGAATGAGATTTTACAAGGCAATGCCGAAGTTCCTGAGATAAAAGACTTTCTCTTAGCCTTGAAAGCTAAAGGCGAAATTGCAGATGAAGTAAATTCTTTTGTAAACGTTATGTATCAACACAGCGCTCCCATCGAGATCTCTGAAAGAGCAGTAGATACCGTAGGCACAGGGGGCGATGGCGCAAACACCATAAATATTTCAACAACTGCAGCGATTATTGCCGCAGCCGCGGGCGCCAAAGTATTAAAACATGGCAATCGGGCGGCCTCCTCAAAATCCGGATCAGCTGACCTGTTAGAAGCCTTGGGAATCAATATTGAGTTAGATGGCGCTGGCGTGGAAACGGTTTTTGCTGAGATAGGTATCGGTTTCTGTTTCGCGCCAAAGTTTCATCCGGCAATGCGCTTTGCGGCACCGGCCCGCAAAGAATTAGGGGTTCCAACCATCTTCAATATTCTCGGTCCGCTGGCTAATCCAGCTAAGCCAAAGGCAGCGGCTATTGGCGTTGCGAATGAGCGAATGCATTTATTGATGGCGGAAGTACTCGCAGCCAAAGGAGTAGATGGCTTTGTTTTTCGGGGCGATGATGGGCTTGATGAAATCACATTGGCGACCACTACCTCTGTGTTAACAATTGGCCAAGAGGAAATTTCATCTGACTTAATTGATCCGACTGATTTTGCAATTGCCAAGGCGCCAATCTCGGCTCTAGTAGGTGGTGATGCGCAGTTCAATGCCAATGTTGCGCGGGCGATTTTCAATGGCGAGCATGGTGCGCCGAGAGATGCCGTAGCACTTAATGCAGCGGCAGCAATCGCGGCCTTTAAAGGTGATTTCACTAAATCTTTGCACGAACGAATGCAAGATGGTTATCGAGATGCAGTAGATGCAATTGATTCGGGTGCAGCAACTGCGTTGTTAGACAACTGGATTTCAGTTAGCCAGCGCTTAGCTCAATCGTAAAACTGGCAAAAGTCTCGAGTTAGAAGTATTCGGCCCCTTCAATCTTTCTCACGGTTGATCTCTTATTACTAAAATTTTGCAACTCTTTAAGTGTGTTAACGCCGAGACTGCCGACCCGGCCAATCAGCCCATGAAGCACATCTACGGTTGCGAGCGCGTCATCTAAAGCACGGTGCGTTGGGCTAACTGTGGCGCTAAAGAAATTCGCCAGAGTTCCGAGTTTGCAGTCGGAAACTTCTTCTCGGCTCAAAACTCTTCGAGCTAATTTTGCGGTATCGATAACCACAAATTTTGGCCACCTGAATTCGTGAAGTACTGCTGCTGCCTTCAAGAAACTTAGATCAAAGGGAGCGTTGTGCGCGACGAATACTGTTTCATTCTCAGGCCCTAAAAATTCCAGCAGCGATGGGAAAACTTCATTGATTCTGGGCGCTTCGAAAACCATCTCATCTGTGATGCCGGTTAGCGCAGTAATGAAGTAGGGGATTGGCGTGCCGGGATTTATGAAACTCTGAAATTCGCCGACTATTTCGCCACCACGAATTTTGACTGCGCCAATCTCAGTAATGTGCGCTCCTAAATTAGGGGAGCCGCCTGAGGTCTCAAGATCAAGAACGACAAATGTGGTCTCAGATAAGGACCGGCCTAATTGATCTAACGAAGCTTTCCATGAATTCATAGTGAATTGATCCTAAATCCTGCTACTGACAGAGGGAAGCGGGGGTAGATTTTGAACATGAGTGTTAACGGAGCCCCAGCAGGATTGTTGGAAGATTATGCAGCGCTAGGCGATAAAAAGAATGGTCACATTGGAATCGTTCTAGTGCATGGCTTCACTGGATCGCCAGCCGCAATGCGACCATGGGCTGAATTCTTAAATGCGCGCGGCTACTCGGTTCGGGTACCGCAATTGCCAGGTCATGGCACTAAGCCAGCTGATCTAAACAATGTGAAGTGGCCGGAATGGCCAGCCAAAGTTGAAGGTGAAATTCTTGAACTTCGCAAACATTGTTCCCAGATATTTGTGGCTGGGTTATCTATGGGTGGCGGCACTACGTTGCAGATCGCATCGACTCATGGAGACCAACTGAGTGGAATTATTTTAGTGAATCCAATGATTCATGTGCGCGGGATATCGCCTCAACTGGCGTTCGTAGTTTCACGTGTCATTAAGTTCGGCAAGAGCGTTGGCAATGACATTAAGCGAAAAGGCGTAACTGAATATAGTTATGACAAGTTGCCATATCGTGGAATTTACCAACTGCTAACTATGCTCAAGTTGACCAGGGCAGCGCTTCCTTCGATCAAAGTTCCGATGCAGTTATTTCACAGCGTGGATGATCACACTTTGCCGGTAACGAACACTGAAATCATTATGCGAAAAATTGGGTCACCGAATATGTCTCGGATAGAGCTGCTTAACAGTTATCACGTCGCAACCATTGATCACGACGCAGATCTTATTTTCGCAAATTCACTGACCTTCATCGAAAGCTTAAGTAAGTAGTGGCTGTAAGTGTCACAAAAATAGTTAAAAGCGAAGAAGAAGTCCTGCTGAATCTTTGGCAGCAATACATTCACGATTTATCGGAATTTCGCACTTGGATTTCCCCAATTGATGGGCGTTATCGCGATGACCGTCTGCGCACCTATTTTGCTTACGAAGAGCATTGGGCGTATCTGATTAGATGTCAGGA
>JBIILF010000058.1:0-5372 GCA_044232785.1 Candidatus Planktophila sp.
CTGCTTTGCTTGAAACGCTACGCGGTAGGTAGCGCGAATAGTCAGCTGCGCTATTCACCCAACCCAGGCCAATTCCGGTAATTGCAAAAATAATTGCCCCAATTAACCCAGCTGTACTTCCGGCCTGGATCGCAAATACTGAATCCCAATTAACTTCATCTAGCGTCAAGACAATGTAAGTAACGGTTGCGATCACAGTAATTCCAGTAATCCAACGTTGTAACTTCATGATTATTGGATGCCCCAATACGCCACCGAAAATGGTGAGTGAAGCAGCAATTAGAAAACCAAGAACTAAGGCGATATTGCGATCAAGTGAGGTTGCTCTTTCTAAAACTGTGCCAGTTGCTAGCGTTGCAAGAGAGACCAAAACGGTTTCCCAGCCGACAAAGACTAAATATGAAAGAAGCCCTGGTAATAGATTTCCTTTAACCCCAAAGGCTGCGCGTGAGAGTGTCATGGTTGGAGCACTTGAGCGCTTACCTGCCAGTGAACTAACGCCAACTAGTGCGAAAGAACCCATGGTTCCAACTACCGCAGCAATGGTTGCTTGCCAGAAAGAGATTCCAAAACCTAGAAAGAAAGCTCCGTAAGAGAGAGCAAGTAGTGAAACATTCGCGCCAGCCCAAGGCCAAAAAAGATCACTTGCTTTTCCACGACGTTCAGATTCGCCGATGAAATTGATGTCATTGAGCTCAGGTTTCATGGGGCAATTCTAACTTAGGGTGAACTTGAACTGCGCGTTCAAAACATGACCGTCTTCCGAAACGATCCGGTATTTAACGGTGTACTTGCCAGGCTTTAACATGCCGAAAAACTCGACACGTGCAATAGCCTTTTTGATAACGACCTTAGAAGTTGCAATTTTAGTTGCTTTTGAATCTAGGATCACAATCGAGTTAGCGTTCTTGCTCTTTAAGTTTGTTATCGCTTCGCCAAATTCCAACTGCACATATTTCGGTGCTTTGGTCAAAGTAGAATTAGCTACTGGAAAACTTTTCACTAATTCTGCATGAGCAACTGCGCTCTGCGGCCCGCCAAATATGAGTGCCACTGCAAGCAGCAGAACTTTCAATTTAGGCATCAGTCTAAGAAGAAATCAAGCAGAAAATCTTTGGTACCCGGAACAACCGAATACTTCTCTAAATCTGTAATTCCTTCAGACGCTAATAGCTCATCATCAACAAAGAAGTTCCCTGTGCAGCCCTTAGATTCACGATTCAAAATAATGTAAGCGGCATCAGACAGAATTTCAGGTGTGCGACAAGCAGCGGTATCAATGCCCGGAATCATTTGCAGTGCAGCAGTATCAATTGCTGTTCGTGGCCAGAGTGCGTTAACGGCGATACCTTCTTTGCGGAACTCTTCTGACATGCCCAAGACGCACATACTCATGCCGTATTTAGCCATTGTGTAAGCAACGTGGTGTTGGAACCACTTAGCTTTCATCGATAGCGGCGGCGATAGGGTCAAGATGTGTGGATTTCGGCCCGCCTTAGCAGATTCACGAAGATGTGGGATTGCAGCCTGTGAAGTCAGGAAAGTGCCGCGAACATTTACATCAAACATCAAGTCAAAGCGCTTAGCTGGTGTTGCCTCAGTCTTGGTCAAGTTAATTGCGCTTGCATTGTTGATCAAGATATCGATGCCACCGAACTCGGCTGCAGCTTTAGCTATTGATGCAGCTATCTGTTCCTCATCACGAAGATCGCATTGAATAGGAAGCGCGACTCCCCCAGCTTCCTCAATCTCTTTAGCGGCCGTATAGATCGTGCCCGGCAACTTTGGATTAGCTTCAGTGGTCTTAGCTGCAATTGCAACAGATGCGCCATCGCGGGCTGCCTTAAGTGCAATAGCTAAACCAATACCGCGGGATCCGCCAGTAATAAAGATTCTCTTTCCGGCTAGTGACATTATTTACCTTTCTTACTCATGAAATTCATGAATGCCATCATGGCTTCTTCGGATTGAAGAGCCATTGCAAAAAGTTGGAACTCTGCCTTCATAACAGCAGCTACTGCATCGTGCTTACTTGCTTTAAGAAGCGCTTTCGTATTAATGATCGCCTGTGGTGGCTGCTCGGCAATATGTGAAGCAATTTTTTGAGCAGCGGCCAATACATCGGCATCAATAGTCGAAACTAGCCCCATCTCCTTTGCTTCTTCAGCACCGAATGATTCGCCAGTCATAAATATTCGAGCGGCTCGTTGATAACCTACCAAGAGCGGGAATAGATAACTAGAACCAGCCTCAGGCACTAAACCTAGAGAAGCAAATGGCATTGAGAAATTAGCGGTTGGCGACGCTAAAACCACATCACAGTGGAGAAGCATTGTGGTTCCGACGCCAACTGCATTTCCTTTAATTGCGCCAATCAGCGGCTTTGGGAAATTTAAAAGTGAACCAAGAAACTTTGCCACCTCTGAATCATCGCCAGTTGGCGGATGCTCCATGAAATCTTTGATGTCATTGCCAGCGGTGAAGTGCTCACCTTCAGAAGTCAGAATTACCGCCCGAATACTGAAATCACCAGCAGCTTCATTTAGGCCATCTGCTAGCGCCCCATACATTTCACGGGTAATGGCATTCATTTTGGCCGGTCGGTTCAGGCTGAGGGCTAGCACTCCATCGGCGCCTTTAGTCGAAATCACATCACTCATGCGCCTAAGCATAGGGTTACTTCCGAGTAAATCGGAGTACCCTGACATTTGACGGAGAGGTCAAGTAAATGGCTAGAGATATCACTATTTTATCACGCGAACTATCACCCTTTGAACGGTTAATCCTCGAGCAGCTCTGCGAAGGAAAAACCAATAGTGCAATTGCTATCGGAACTGGGCACACCGAAAAGGTTATCGAAAATACTGTTAGCCGAAGTGCGCATGTTTTCGGAATTAAAGCAGATGGTGAAACTAATCTGCGCGTACTTCTAGCTTTGGCATACCGCACACATTACGGCGACCAAGCTTTTGAAAAACTAGGGATTGCCTGTGCTCATCAAGAAATTGGGCCTGACGGCCGACAAATTTGTAATCGTCATTACGATTAGTTTTTAGAATAATTGAACTTGGAGTGATGACACTCAGCATTTCGTACTGAGTGCTGCCTCACTGAAGATTCTGCAATTCTCACATTACGGCAAGATGTAATTACCTCGTACTCGAAATCGAGTGCCTAAGAGGGAGAGTATTAAAGATGAGACGTAAAACTTTTGATCAGATAGTTACTTTTGTTGGATTTGGATTAGCCGGTTTATTACTAGTCGCCGCCGGACTACTTAATTGGGGTGCAACATTTGCAACTGGCGCAGTTGGCGACCAGTTAGCTGCACAGAAAATCACGATCCCCGGTAACACTGGAGATCCAGATGCGTCGAAAGATGTAACTGACTTTTTCGCCGCAAACGGTGACAAAATTATGACCACCGGCAAGCAAGCCCAAATGTATGCCGATCACTACATTCAATTCCATTTAAATGCGATGCCAACATATGCTGAAGCGTCAACTGCAAGTCGAGTAGCAAGTGGTCGTGCGGCCGCCGATCCTACAAATGCCGATTTGAAAGCAGATTCGGATAAGAAGAGCGCCATTGTTGAAAGTGTGTTTAAAGGTCAATCGCTACGCGGCATGCTTCTAAATGCATACGCATTTTGGCAGTTGGGTCAGATCGCATCAATTTCTGCGTTAGCAGCATTAGCGGGTGCACTTCTTATGTTGCTGTTATCAATTGCAGGGTTAATACATATTCGTCGCACCCCTGAGGATGCGACGATTTAACCCTCAACTCTCCGTGAGGGAAACAAATCGCCCCCTAGGCCGTAAGGTCCAGGGGGCGATTCTTTTCTTTTATCTAAATTTACTAGCGCTCAATCTTTCCGCTAATGAAATCTTCAGTCTTAACATGTGCCTGCTCATCGGTGTATTGCTCCGGTGGCGTCTTCATGAAGTAACTTGAAGGTGACAGTAGAGGTCCACCAATCTTGCGATCAAGACCGATCTTTGCGCAACGAAGCGCATCGATGATTACACCGGCTGAGTTTGGTGAATCCCAAACTTCTAGCTTGTATTCAAGGCTCAGTGGAACATCGCCAAACGCGCGACCTTCAAGACGAACGTAGGCCCACTTGCGATCATCTAGCCACGGAATGTAATCCGATGGCCCGATGTGAACGTTCTTCTCGCCCATATCGTGATCTAGTTGAGAGGTAACTGAGTTCGTCTTTGAAATCTTCTTAGACTCTAAGCGATCACGTTCTAGCATGTTCTTAAAGTCCATGTTTCCACCAACGTTTAATTGGTAGGTGCGATCTAGGTGAACGCCACGATCTTGGAACAACTTAGCCATGATGCGGTGAGTAATTGTTGCGCCAACTTGGCTCTTGATGTCATCGCCCACAATTGGAAGACCGGCATCTTCGAATTTCTTAGCCCAGACTGGGTCTGATGCGATAAAGACAGGAAGTGCATTAACGAATGCGCAACCAGCGTCAATTGCACATTGTGCATAGTACTTAGCAGCTGTTTCAGATCCAACAGGTAGATAGCAGATTAGAACATCTACTTGTTCTTCCTTAAGGACTGCAACTACATCAACTGCTGGCGCATCTGATTCTGTGATTGTTTCGCGGTAATACTTACCAAGACCATCATTTGTAACGCCACGAAGAACTGGGACGCCAGTCTTTGCAACATCGCTGAACTTAATCGTGTTGTTCTCGCTTGCCCAAATGGCGTCAGCTAAATCTAAGCCAACTTTCTTAGCATCAACATCAAATGCTGCAACGAACTTAACATTGCTGATGTGATAGCTGCCAATGGTCGCATGCATGAGGCCAGGAATTTCCTGATCAAGGGCTGCATCTTTGTAGTAGGTCACGCCTTGCACCAATGAATTAGCGCAGTTTCCAACGCCTACAATTGCTACTCGGATATCGCCTTTACCGGTTGTGATATTCAATTTACTTCCTCTCGGTTTTGATCATGTCTTCCAGCCAAACAATTTCTCGTTCTGCTGATTCAAGAGAGTGACGTCGCCACTCCTCTAGGTACTTATCAATTCCAATCGGCGACTTCTCTAGCTCGCCTCGTAGAATTTCTGCCTTCTCTTTCAAACGTCGATGACGTCCTTCTAAAATTCGAACGCGGTTGGTTGTCGAAGTCGGGCTAAAGAATGCAAAGCGAACTTCGAATCCTTCATCTTCCCAAGTATCTGGACCTACAGTGTCGGTTAACTTTTCAAAACGATCTCGTCCTTTTTCAGTAAGTCCATAAACAATTCGCGAACGACGTGGGGTCGCTGCCTCAATTGACTCTTCAATCAATCCAGCCAGCATCATGCGTTTTAGTTGTGGGTAGAGCACTGAAAATGAGAG
>JBIILF010000059.1:0-5336 GCA_044232785.1 Candidatus Planktophila sp.
TAAGGCTGCTGAAGTTAATTGGTGGCCAATATTGACTCGCAGAATTTGATCATCTGTTAATGGCATTACATCGCTGCCGGGATAGTAATAATTCATAATTGCAGTCGCGGTATCCCCCGCTAAAGCCAAGCCACGTGCACCTATCTGACTCATGCCAACGCCGTGCCCATAACCTTTGCCAGAAAATGAAATTTGCGCAGGTAGATCTGCAGCTGCCACAGGTAAGAAAGAAAGCACCAGAGCTGCGACTAGCGAAGGAATCAGAGTCCTAAAGTTTAAGTATTTCAAGGCTAATCCTGCGGTACTAGGGATTTTGGCGAGGTAATAAAGCCTGCGCCCCAAGCCATCTGCATAGTAAATAAGACTGCCGGCATCATAATTTTTTCCAGCAAACCTTTTCCGAGCAGCGCGCCCGCGACGAGAGTGAAGCCGGCATAGATGCCAGCTGGAATGAAAAGAAAAGGTGAGATCACTAAGCCTGAAATTAGTGACGTTACCGTGCCAAGCAGTGCAAATGGCGGTGCTAAATATCGATAATTTATGGTGCCGGCATGTTTGCGTGCGACTACACGTCGCCAACGACCATATTCGAAATATTGCTTAGCAAGTGAAGTTAAATTTGGTCGTGGTCGATAGGTCACTTCTAAGCGTGGATCAAAATAAATTTTTCCGCCACGTTCACGTAATCTAAAGTTTAGTTCCCAATCTTGAGCACGGACAAAGCGTTCGTCGAATCCACCGATCTCCAAAAGTGCTTCACGCAAAAAACAACCGAGGTACACGGTGTCAACTTCACCCGCACCTCCGCCAGTATGAAACTTGGCAGCACCAACTCCAAGAGGGCTGCGCATTGAACGTGCGACACTTTTCTCAAATTTTGTTTTTCCAACAGCGCCCATTAAGCCACCGACATTTACGGCGCCAGTTTCTCGTAGTAACTCAACTGCAACTGAGAGATAATTACTTGGAATCTCGGCGTGACCATCAACTCGCACAATTATTGGCGCATTAGATTTTGCTAGAGCAATATTTAGTCCAGCTGCGGTTTTCCCTGTGGGGTTATCTACAACAACGACTCGTGAATCAGTTCGAGCTAATTCAGTTGCAATTTGATGTGTCGCATCTGATGAAGGGCCGATTGCCAAAATAACTTCAAAATTACCCGGATAGTTCTGAGTGAGAATTGCATTGACGGCTGCTTCGAGGTGATTTGCCTCATTTAACACTGGCAAAATAATCGAGAGATCCGGTGAGGAAGATAACTCACTTTTTCTCGGCTCAGGTGCGGTAGTCATAGCCCCTAAACCGTATCGCCCAAGTACGCTTTCGCCATGTCTTCGACTCGTAAACATAGCCGCGCCATTCGGGCGATCACGACAGTTTCAGTCGGAATCGTCGCACTTTCTGCAATTGGCTGGCTTGGCCTTGGCCGAGTAAGCGGATCCCTTAATCGAATCGATGCATTTGCCAATGTAAAGAACCGTCCCGATAAGCCAACTAGCGCCATGAACCTTTTATTAGTTGGCTCAGATAACCGGGCTGGTTTAACTAGGGCGCAAATTCGTGAACTTAAAGTTGGCGGAACTGAAGTTGCAGCCGGTGGTCGCTCGGACACCATGTTGCTGGTTCACATCAGCAAGGCGCGCGATAGCGCTGTGATCATTTCGCTCCCCCGAGATTCGTTAGTCACAATTCCAGAACATATAAGTAGTTCTGACTCAACTAAGACAATTCCAGCTCGCCAAAATAAATTAAATGCCGCCTTTAGTTTCGGCGGGGCTCCGCTTTTGATTGAAACGCTAGAAGGCGAAACTGGTCTTCGAATTGACCATTACATTGAAATTAACTTCTTAGGCTTTAAGAACATCATTGATGCCCTAGGCGGCATTGATGTATGTATAAAGAAGGATATTGATGATCCGAAATCGTATTTAAAGATTTCGGCCGGACTCCAGACTCTAAATGGAATTGATTCGCTTAAATATGTGCGCACCAGATACTTCGACGGACTAGGTGATATCGGGCGCATGAAGCGTCAGCAAGAATTCATGTCAGCTGTTCTGCGTAAAGCAACCAGTACTGGCACGCTTTTAAATCCAATCAAATTAGTGAATTTCTTTAATGCCGCTATCAAAACTGTAACTACCGATAAAGAGTTAGATAAGAATGATTTACTAACTTTGGGAAAGCAGTTGAAGAATTTGTCAGCTGACAAAGTTCGTACGCTTACTATTCCGCTTTCAACCGCCAACGGCCGTGCGGAAGGCGTGGGATCAGTCGTAATTTGGGATAAAGTTCTAGCACCAGAGCTTTTTACCCGGTTGATGAACGACCAACCAATATTTGATGAAGTTACGGCATCTCCTTCAGCGAGTGCCTCGCCAACCACAACTATTGTAGATAAATTTAAGAGTGAACAAGCCTCAAATAAAGTTTGTGCGAGTGCAAAATAAAGGAATGAAGATGAAGTTATCGGTAATCGGAACTGGCTACTTAGGAGCCACACATGCTGCTTGTATGTCATCACTTGGCTTCGAAGTTGTCGGTGTAGATACTGATGCGGCTAAAATTGCGCAGTTAAGTAATGGCGAACTGCCTTTTTATGAACCTGGTCTAGATACTTTACTAGCCGAAGAAGTTAAATCTGGCCGCTTAACTTTCACCACTGACTTCTCGTTAATATCAGATGCAGATATGCACTTTGTTTGCGTTGGAACCCCGCAGAGCAAAGACGGCTTAGCTGCCGATCTAACTTATGTTCGATCATCTGTTGCTGCGATTACGCCATACTTAAAACCAGGCTCACTGGTAGTTGGAAAATCAACTGTGCCAGTTGGCACTGCACAATCTTTACGTGAAGAGCTACTTAAGTCAGCACCACAAGCTGAATTAGCCTGGAACCCAGAATTTTTAAGAGAAGGTTTTGCTGTAGAAGATACTTTGCGACCTAATCGTTTAGTGGTCGGGGTAACTAGCGATAAAGCTGAAGAGATGTTGAAGGAAGTTTACGAACCGGTACTAGCCCTCGGAACACCTTGGATACGCGCTGATCTTCCAACAGCAGAGTTAGTAAAAGTGGCAGCAAACTCATTCTTGGCAACCAAGATTTCATTCATTAATGCGATGGCCGAAGTATGCGAAGCTGCAGGTGGCGATGTAACTGTTTTGGCTAAAGCAATCGGTTATGACCCACGAATTGGTAATCGCTTCTTACAAGCCGGTATTGGATTTGGTGGTGGCTGCTTACCTAAAGATATTCGTGCGTTCATGGCTCGAGCTGAAGAACTTGGTGCAAAACAAGCACTGGAATTCTTAACTGATATCGATGCGATCAACTTACGCGCTCGTCAGCGCGTTATCGATGTAGTGCGAGCAGATCTCTCTGAAGATTTAACTCAATATAAGATCGCAGTTCTAGGAGCAGCTTTTAAACCCGATAGTGATGACGTTCGCGACTCGCCAGCTCTGGATATTGCGGCTCAATTACATGCAGCTGGTGCCAATGTTGTTGTGCATGATCCAAAAGCAATCGAAAATGCCCGTAAGCGCTTTCCTACCTTGAGTTTTGCTGAAAGAGTTGAGGAATGTGTTACAGGTGCTGATTTAATCCTGCATTTGACCGAGTGGAAGCAGTATCGCGAGTTAGATCCAGTGTTCATTAAATCTTTAACAAAAGGCGTCATGATTATCGATGGTCGCAATGCGCTAGATCGTGAACTTTGGCGAGCAGCTGGTTGGAAATTCCATGCGCTAGGTCGCACCGATTAAGTTATGAACACTACAGAAACTATTTCTCAAATTCTTGAGTACCAGAACTGGGCAATTGTCGGTTTAGCAAATAATCCAGATCGTCCGGCTTTTGGTGTGGCCAAGTTATTGCAAGATAAGGGCCATCAGATATTTCCAGTGCATCCAAAAGCAGAAACCGTGCATGGCGCAGTTGGATATTCCTCACTTTCAGAAATCCCAGTTCAGATAGATGTGGTTGACTGTTTCGTCAATTCAACTTTAGTGGGCGATGTTGTAGACCAAGCAATTGCAATCGGTGCGAAAGCAGTTTGGTTGCAATTGGGAGTTATTGATGAGGCGGCAGCTGCGCGAGCACAGGCAGCAGGACTTCTTACTGTGATGGATCGCTGCCCGGCGATTGAATACCAGCGATTTAGTTAAAGATTTACTAGAAACCAGTTTTTTGGTTTCGGCGCGCAGTTAAATTAGCGCCTTTTGCTTTTGCTTCGCTTTCTAATTCTGCTAAAGCTTCGGAAACTTGTTGCGAAATCTTTTCATCGCTAATTCCTAAAATACGTGCAGCTAAAATTCCAGCATTCTTGGCGCTTCCGATACCCACTGTTGCCACTGGAACTCCGGCCGGCATCTGCACAATTGAAAGAAGTGAGTCCATGCCATCTAGATTCTTAAGCGGAACTGGCACACCAATGACTGGCAAGGTAGTAAGAGATGCAACCATTCCAGGTAAATGTGCCGCTCCGCCAGCGCCAGCGATAATTACTTTGGTGCCAGCCGCTTTCGCACTCTGTGCAAATGCAACCATCTCAAGTGGCATTCGATGTGCTGAAACAACAGCTGCGGTGTAAGAAATACCAAACTTGTCGAGAACGAGGGCTGCTTCTTCCATTACTGGCCAATCAGAATCTGATCCCATGATTATCGCTACATCACTCATCGATAACTCCGCCCATATAGTCGATTGCATGTTGTACTTCAGAGGTTAATTCTACGATGTTTTCACCCAGCAAAGTTACATGACCAATCTTGCGGCCAGGCTTAACTTCCTTGCGATATTGATGGATTTTTAACTTTGGCGTGCGAGCCAAAAGATGCAAGTAAGGCCGATACATATCTTGCTTATCGCCCCCTAGTACATTTCCCATAACTGCATATGGTGCAATCATTGTTGTATCACCAAGTGGTAGATCAAGAATTGCACGTAAGTGCTGCTCAAATTGACTGGTAACTGCGCCATCAATTGTCCAGTGTCCAGAATTATGTGGGCGCATTGCTAACTCATTAATATAAATTTGATCACCTTTTACAAACATTTCAACTGCCATTACTCCAACTAATTTGATCTCTGCCGCAATGCTGAGGGCAATCTGCTGTGCCTGCTGACTTAGCTCATCTCCTAAGTCAGGTGATGGCGCAATTGTCATAGTGCAAATACCATTACTTTGAATTGTTTGAGTTGGCACCCATGTTGCTGCTTGACCGTGTGGTGATCGAGCCACCATTACTGAAATTTCAAAATCAAAATCAATTAGCTCTTCAACGAGTAACTTTGGATTTGCCAGCAATATTGTCGAAAGTTCACTTTGGGA
>JBIILF010000060.1:0-5299 GCA_044232785.1 Candidatus Planktophila sp.
TCAGTAGCAATCGCACCAATTCCGTAGGGGTCACCACTACCGTCATTTTTTGTTACTTCTGACAATTTCATAGTTTTAACTGTCCCGGATGTGGCCCGCTTTACCGCAAATTCACGACCTTCACTTGAATAAGTTGCAAGAGATAAATAATCAGCAGCCTGTAACCCGACAAATACTGCTGGTCCTTCCCAGAACCATTGTGGTGCAATTCCGAGTCCATCAGGAGTGGCACTCGTGCCCGCAATGCTTTTTTGAATGAAGTGGAACGTCTCGTGACCAGGCATTTGCATCATGCCAATTTTGTCTTTGACTAATAAATTATTTGCTTTGATCATTGTGTTGTTATAGGTATTCGGAGGTCCACCAGAAGCAGGGGCCTTATCGAAGTAATTTGCAAAATCCTTAGCGGTGCTAGCAAAGCCGTTATCGTTATATGCCTTCTCGGCAAAAGTTTTATCGTTTGCCAATACGGCAACAAAAGTTTGGCTAAGTTTTGGGTAACTAAACATTCTCGAAACAAGTGTTGAGCCTTCTGTAACCCACTTAAGCAGGGTTGGATCAGTTCCATCTTGCGCAACGATTTTTACAGTAACTGATGCATCTCTGACAGTTGCGGCATAATCCCTAAATTTCTCTGTTGCAGAAGCAGCTATTGCAGCTGCGTCACTCGGCTTCGTCCAACTATATTTCTCCCAGAGCGTTGCATAAGTTTTCTCTGGTGTTGGAGTCGGTGTTGGAGTCGGTGTTGGAGTCGGTGTTGGAGTCGGTGTTGGAGTCGGTGTTGGAGTCGGTGTTGGAGTCGGTTTAACAACTACCTTGACGCCTTTGCTCCAGACAAGTTTCTTGCCCGATTTCACGCAAGTGAAAGTAAATCCTTTTACCGTTGATTTGGAATTCAACTTAGTGCAGGTACCGCCAGCTTTAGCTGCAGCAATAGCTGTACTAGTAGGCAACAAAGCAGCCAAGAGAAGCGCTACGAGGGCGATAGCTATTCGACGCATTGCGCGATCCTAAATGAAGAGAGTATAAAAATTAAGAACACGGGCTTAACTTTGCGTGAAATATCCATCTATTTCTACATTAATTTAAGCGCTAAGTTTTACGGAGTCGCCCAGTTTTCCAAGGTAATAACTGGCTAACTCATCTTCTGGGCCACTTGATCCAGCATGTTTTCTTTCAAATGCACTAGTGCCATCTAATCCGCAGAGGCCGCGAATCGCTGAGGCTCCGCCTGGGTGTTTTGTAATCCACTTGGTTAAGTCATAAACATTGCCAGATACAACGGTCCAGCAGCTGGTGCCAGAATTACGTTTCTTTACTTCCGTTAACGTTAGTTCAATCAGATCGCTACTGACACTGGCAGCTGGAGCCGCAGGCTTTGTTGGCGTAGGAGTCTTTGAAGCGGTCAAGGTTGCTTTAGGTGTTGGGGTCGTCTTAACAACCTTTGTCTTACTCCAAATAACTTTTTTGCCTGACTTAACGCAGAAATATTTGACTCCGCCGGTGGTCTTGGTCGATCCAACTTTGCTGCATTTAGTGCCGGCAATGGTTGCTGCTTGAGATGGCACAGAAAATGCAGATAGGAACACTGCTGCCAATAGAACGCTAGAGCAAACCTTGAATTTCATGCGCTAAAAATAGCGCAAGAGTCTTGAGCCCGCATATTGTGGCCCCATGAGAACCAGGTTCAGCAATTGTTCAGTTTGGTCTGGCTTTGGCCAATCAAGCGAGGGGCTTTTGATCGAGAATGATCGAGTGATTGCACTTGGGCCACAAGCAGATGCAACTAGCGCTGATCGTGTGATCGATCTGGAAGGCGCTTTTATTATGCCGGCCTTTGCTGATGGCCATGCGCATCCACTTTTTGCAGGGCGTGAATCCCAAGGGCCGAAAGTTAATGGACTTCAATCAGTCGCTGAAATTGTTGCTGAGGTAAAAAGATTTGCCGAATCGAATCCGAATTCAAAATGGATAATCGGCGGAGCTTATGAAGCAGCAGTTGTTGAACGTGGCGACTTTGATGCGAATTGGTTAGACGAGGCAGTTAGTGATCGCCCAGTTGTTTTGCACGCCGTTGACCATCACACAATTTGGGTAAATAGCAAAGCTCTTGAAGTTTCTGGAATTACTGCTGCTACCAAGGATCCTGATGGCGGCACTATCGCAAGACGTGATGACGGTTCACCAAAGGGAACTTTGCGCGAACCTGCTGCGATGGATCTGATTACTAAACTCGCGCCTGCTCGCACGCTACAAGATGATTTGGCTGCAATCACATGGGCGAGTGAGCAGTGTTTAGCTGCCGGTGTTACATGTTCAATGGATGCTTGGGTCGAAGATGGAATGACTGAGATTTATATTGAGGCAGCTAAATCTGGTCACCTAAAAGTAGATATGAATTTAACTTTCTTGGCTCAGCCTGAAAAATGGCGAAGTCGCATTAACTATTTCAGCGAGATGCGCGCTCAGGTTGAAGCTCTCCCCTCAAGTTCAGGGCTCAGCGCTAAGTCAGTTAAATTCATTTGCGATGGCGCGCTATCTGCGGGAACTGCTGCAATTCTGGAACCTTATTTAGATGACCCGACAAGTAAAGGGCTTCTAATCTGGAGTGATGAAGAAATTATCGAAGCTGCAACAACGTTCGACAAAGCGAAACTACAGCTACATATTCACGCCATTGGCGATGCTGCAGTGCGCCAAGCGCTCAATGCGATTGAAGCAGTTATTACAGCTAACCCGCAATGGGATCGCCGCCCTGTAATTACCCATGTGCAATTAATTGATCCAGTTGATCTACCTAGGTTTGCAAGCCTTGGCGTAATCGCTAATTTCCAACCACTTTGGACTTACTTAGATCCGATGAACAAGGAATTAATTTTGCCACGCATTGGTGAAGATAGAAATAATCAGCAATACCAACTGCGCAAAGTTATTGATTCTGGCGCACAAATTAGTTTTGGTAGCGATTGGCCAATTACAGATTTCACACCTCTGGCAGCGTTAGCAGTTCCTGTACATCGCCAATCCCCAGATCAGCAACCACCAGAAGGTTGGAGTATTGCGCAAGCGATTACGATTGAGGAATCAATGCATTTTTATACCGCAGCCGTTGCTAGACAACTTTTCCGCGAATCTGATTATGGAACTTTAGAAGTTGGAAAAATCGCTGACTTTGTGGTCCTTGATAAGAACCCGATGAGCGTAGCTCCCCATGAAGTTCGAAATATTAAAGTCTTAGCTACTTACTGCAAAGGTAACAAGAGTTACTAAGCTAAATTCCAAAGTGCAAGAACAGCAAGAGCAGCTTCTTCGCCTTTGTTGCCAATTCCAAGACCCACATTTGAACGCTCGACTGCTTGCGCTAAGTTGTCGCACATCAAGACGCCAAAACCAATTGGCTTAGAACGGCTGAGAGAAGCTTGCATTACGCCGGCTGTCACGCCTTCACAAATGTAATCAAAGTGTGCGGTATCGCCGCGCATGACTAATCCGAGCACTACGGCGCCATCAAAACCTTGATCTAACTTTAACTGTGCAGCAAGTGGTAGCTCGAAAGAACCAGAGACAGTGAAAGTTTCGAACTCAACCTCAGCTGATTTAAAAATCAGCTCTGCGCCAGTGGCCAAGTTATCGCAGATCTCGGGGTGCCATTGGGCTGAAATAATGGCAACTTTCTTGCCTTTTAGAGCCTTCAAATTCAGTGATTCTAAAGTTGGTGATGTTCCGGCCATTAGATCTCCCCTAACATGTGCTTCATTTTATCTTTCTTGGTGAGCAAGTACGAACGATTAAATTCATTTATCGACGGCGGAACCGAAATTACTCGGACGGATCTTCCACTATTTTCAATGGCATCGACCTTTAACTGATTATTGGTGATTAGCTCAATATCTTTGATCTTCAACTGATCTAAAACCGTAATCAAATCTTGCCAATCACGAACATCGCTTTTATGGCCTAATTCAATATTTGCTGAAATCGTATCTAGACCTTGGTCTTGCAATAGGTATGCCTTGATTTTTTCGCTCAGCCCGATTCCACGTCCTTCTTGACCGCGCAGATAAATAATATAGCCGTGACCTTTTTGCGCAATTAAAGTGAAAGACCTCTCTAATTGTTCTCCGCAATCGCACCTGAGCGAACCAAATGCATCACCGGTTAGGCATTCTGAGTGAGCTCTGATCAGAGTTGGCAGCTGATTTTCGTTCTGACCAAATTTCAACACTGCATGGTCAACTCCTGAACTACCTTTGAAAGTGGCTATCTGCCATGAGCCTGTCTCGTGTGGCAGCTGAGCCCATTGAATCTCTTGGGCTTGAGATGTACTTGTCGCTAAATTCGTTAATGCAAAGAGCGCCAGATCTTCAATAGTTATCACTGGAATTTCATACTTCGTCGCAAAATCAAAGAGTTGCTGACCTTTCATCACGGTGCCATCATCATTTACTAATTCAGATAGAACTCCCGATTCGCCTTGATTTGCTAGCTGGCAGAGAGCTAATCCGGCTTCGGTATGTCCGCGCCTTCCGGCTAAACCATCAGGATGCGCAATTAACGGAAATACATGGCCCGGGCGAATGAAATCTGCCGCTCGGCTTTGGCCTGAAGCCATTTTGCGAACCGTATTGGCTCGCTCGGTCGCGCTAATGCCAGTGGTTAAGCCTTCTTTTGCATCGATTGAAATAGTAAATGCGGTTCGTCGTTGATCTTCATTCTCGCGAACCATGATCGGCAAATTGAGCTCTTTGGCTCGTTTGGCGCTAGTAGCCGAGCAAATGATTCCTGAAGTATGACGAATCATAAAAGCCATATCTTGATCAGTGATTTTTTCGCCAGAGATGATTAAGTCGCCTTCATTCTCGCGATTTTCATCGTCGATAACAATCAAGAACTTGCCTTGGGCAAATATTTCAACTGCATCGGCGATATTCTTTAGCGTTTTACTCATCTTAGTTATCTCTTTGCGTTAGTCGTTCAACATATTTGGCAAGTACATCGACTTCAATATTTACTAAATCACCTAGATTCTTAGCTGACAAATTTGTCTTCGCCAGCGTTTCTGGAATCAACCAAACCGTGATTTGATTCAAATTATCAGATACTGAACCCACCGTGAGCGAGACGCCATCGATGCAGATAGACCCTTGCGGCACCACGTACTTCATTAATTCTGCCGGGAATTGGATATCCATCTGTAGCCATTTTTCGCCAGGTTGCAAAAGCGCTATTGATCCGGTGCCATCGATATGACCTTGCACAATGTGCCCGCCAAGGCGCGAGCTAACAAGAGCAGCGCGCT
>JBIILF010000061.1:0-5202 GCA_044232785.1 Candidatus Planktophila sp.
GCCCACCGGCTGATGCTGATGTTTCTGTTTTGTCTGGTGGTGAGAAACGTCGCGTTGCACTTTGTAAGTTACTTTTACAAGCACCTGATTTATTGCTACTTGATGAGCCAACGAACCACTTAGATGCTGAATCAGTGCTTTGGTTAGAACAACATTTAAATAAATATCCGGGCGCAGTTGTAGCGATTACGCACGATAGATATTTCCTAGACAACGTTGCGCAGTGGATTCTCGAACTCGATCGTGGTCGCGCATATCCATACGAGGGTAACTACTCGACATACCTTGAAACAAAAGCTACTCGTCTGAAAATTGAAGGCCAGAAAGATGCCAAGCGCGCAAAGCGTTTGACTGAAGAACTCGAATGGGTTCGCATGAATGCAAAGGGCCGTCAGACCAAGTCAAAGGCGCGTTTAGCTCGTTATGAAGAAATGGCCGCCGAGGCGGACAAGATGCGCAAGTTAGACTTTGAAGAAATTCAAATTCCACCTGGCCCACGTCTAGGTAATGTAGTTATCGAAGTTAACAATTTATCTAAAGGTTTTGGCGAACGTTTACTAATCGATGATCTCTCCTTTACTTTGCCGCGCAACGGAATCGTTGGAATCATCGGCCCTAACGGTGCTGGTAAGACCACGCTATTTAAGACTTTAATCGGTATGGAACAGCCAGATTCTGGTTCAGTAAAAATTGGTGAAACTGTAAAGATTTCCTATGTTGACCAGTCACGTGGCGGCATTGACCCAAAGAAATCTCTCTGGGAAGTTGTCTCTGACGGACTCGATTACATCAAAGTTGGAAATGTTGAAATGCCATCGCGTGCTTATGTTTCAGCTTTTGGTTTTAAAGGCCCAGATCAGCAGAAGCCAGCTGGCGTACTCTCTGGTGGCGAGCGAAACCGTTTGAACTTAGCGCTCACACTTAAAGCTGGCGGAAATTTACTTCTACTCGATGAGCCAACGAATGACTTAGATGTTGAAACGTTAGGTTCACTCGAAAATGCGCTGCTGGAATTTCCCGGCTGCGCAGTAGTGATCTCGCACGATCGCTGGTTCCTCGACCGCGTAGCAACTCACATCTTGGCTTATGAAGGCGATTCCAAGTGGTTCTGGTTTGAAGGAAACTTTGAATCTTACGAAGAGAATAAAATCTCGCGTTTGGGTTCTGAAGCTTCCCGTCCTCACCGCGCTACTTACCGAAAGCTAACTCGCTAATGCGCCACTTAGCTAAGACCCATGTTCGCTGGGATGATCTAGATGGTTTTGGTCATGTAAACAACGCAACATATTTAACTTATATGCAAGAGTCTCGTTCTAACTTCACTTGGTATTCGCGCAAAGAGGCTGGTCTCGAACCTATTTTATCGCAGATGGTGGTTGCTCGTGCCGAAGTAGATTTCATCGAACCAATTTATGATGGTGGCTTTGATCTCGATGTGGCAATTTGGGTTTCGCGCATCGGAAATTCATCTTTCGAAATGGTTTACGAAATGTCTAGCTCGCACGGATTGCATGCTCGCGGTCGCAGCGTGCAAGTAGCCGTCAATATGGATACCAAGAAATCTCGTCCGCTTTCAGACGAAGAGCGTGATTTTCTGAATAAATATCTGGAGGAGTAACCAATGAACTTGTTGCCACGTGGTGAGCGTCTTTGGTGGCGCGATGCGGTTACTTATCAAATTTATATTCGCTCCTTTGCTGACAGCAATGGCGATGGCATCGGTGATATCAACGGTATTCGTTCGCGTCTTTCCTACTTAAAAGAACTTGGCATTGATGCAATTTGGATTACTCCTTGGTTCCCATCACCGCAAAAAGACCATGGTTACGACGTTGCCAACTATTTTGATATCGAACCTGATTACGGCACTCTTGCTGATGCCAAAGCGCTAATCGCCGAGGCCCATGAAATTGGCATTCGCATTCTGCTCGACATCGTGCCAAACCATTGCAGCGATCAGCACGAATGGTTCCAGGCCGCTTTAAAGGCAGCGCCCGGCAGTAAAGAGCGCGAACGTTTCCATTTCCTAGATGGCAAAGGTAAAAACGGCGAGTTACCACCTAATAACTGGCCCAGTGTTTTCGGCGGCGATGCTTGGCAACGAGTTATCGAAGCCGACGGTAAACCGGGGCAGTGGTACTTACATATTTTTGCAACCGAACAACCTGATTTTAATTGGGACCATCGCGATGTACGTGAGCACTTCGAAAACATTTTAAAGTTTTGGTTAGACCTAGGCGTTGATGGTTTCCGCATCGATGTTGCACACGCGATGATTAAAGCTGAGGGACTACCAGATATGGTCGAAGCTGAAGCGGGCAATGAGATGCTCTCGGCAACACAACATCCTTTCTGGGATCAAGAAGGGGTGCACGAGATTCATCGTTCGTGGCGCAAGATTCTTGATTCATATCCAGGCGATCGCATGGCAGTTGCCGAAGCTTGGGTAAGTCCAGCAACTCGCATTGCTCGTTACTTGCGCCCTGATGAATTAGCTAATTCATTTAACTTTGATTTCCTAATTTCACTTTGGGAAGCTGCTTTCCTTAGAGAACGAATTGTCGTATCAATGGCAGCAATGGCTGAAGTTGGTGCACCATCTTCGTGGGTATTCAATAATCACGACATGGTGCGCTCAGTGGATCGTTTTGATTTAGGTCTATTGAACGTTGATAAATCAACACTTCATCGCCAAGGAGATCCTAAGAAATTTAATCTTGAACGTGGCACTCGTCGTGCGCGAGCTGGCGCCTTGCTGATGCTGGCTTTGCCAGGTGGTGCATATGTTTATCAAGGCGAAGAGTTAGCTTTGCCTGAAGTACGTGATATTCCAGAAGATCGCCTAACTGACCCACGTTGGGTAATGAGTGGCAAAATCGATCGTGGTCGCGATGGCTGTCGCGTGCCGCTGCCTTGGCATCACGAACCTATTGGTGCTTTTGGTTTCTCTGCGAATGAATCTTTGCAACCGGTTGAAGCATGGTTGCCACAAAGTCAATGGTGGGGCAAGTTTGCTGCGTCGAAGCAAGATGGCGTCGAAACTTCAACGCTAACTATGTATCGCAATGCGCTAGCTATTCGCAAAGCAGAGGCCGGTTTAGGCGATGGTCAAATGACTTGGCTTGATGTGAACGATGAAGTTTTAGCATTCACTCGCCCAGGCGACTTTGCTTGCTATGTGAACTTCGGTGCTGAGATCGCACTACCGGCAGATGCTGAAGTGTTAGTTGCTAGCGGTCCGCTTAGCGATGGAAAACTGCCTACCGATACCGCAGTTTGGTTAAGACTTAATTGACTTTCTATGAAGAGGTCGGTGGCGAAGCTTTTTTCGCTGATTTGGTTTCGCAGTTCTATGCCCATGTTGCAACTGACCCGGTCTTGCGCCCGATGTATCCAGATAGCGATATGAAGGGCGCCGCAGAACGTTTACAGATGTTTCTCGAGCAATATTGGGGCGGGCCTGATACTTACTCGCAAGAGCGTGGGCACCCAAGGCTAAGAATGCGCCATGCCGGTTTTCATATTGACCGCGCAGCCCACGATGCTTGGATAAGCGCAATGCGAAAAGCTGTTGATGGAGTTGAAATTAGCACCGAGCATAAAGAAACGCTTTGGGGCTATTTAGAAATGGCTGCCGCAGGTTTAGTTAATCAAGCAGATTGACTTGAGTTTCCAACTTTAAGAATTTCGCCATTTCGCAAGTACCAAAGAGTGCCGTTAACATCGCGCACAGTCGTAATGCGTAGGCCAACTTTTTCTACGGTGCCTTTAACTTCTAAAACTTCGACCGTATCGCCAACACCATATTGATCTTCAATCAACATGAAAATTCCAGAGAGCACATCGCGCACAATTGTCTGAGCGCCCAAACCGAGCGCAACACCAATAACACCGGCGGATGCAATGATCGGACCTAAGTTGAAACCGAATTCGCCCAAGACTGTGGCAAATGCGATTAACCAAATAACTGAATTCAGAGTGCTACTAAGCACGGTGCCAGTGGTCTTAGCGCGCTCTTTCTGACGAGCACCCACACCTTTGCTGCCCGGGCGTAGATCTACAGTTGCCAATCGATTCATAGCTCGGGTGATCGCGCGCTTTCCAAAGTACTGGGTCGCAATGGCTGCGAGCAGTACGAGAAGGATGCGTAAAGGGGCTCCGTTGAACCAATCGATGGCTTCTTGCAAGGTGAAGTTCATAGTGAAGCCGACTCTAACGAATTCTTAACCTAAATTTCGCAATAAATGCCGACCTCTGGCGACTTTTTGGGGCAAGATATGGCAATCGGCGCGAGCCACGCGCTTCGATCGGGGAGCGATCATGTCGCGAACACTTATTCTGAACGCCACCTACGAACCGTTAGGTGTTGTGTCAGATCGACGCGCGCTCATTTTAGTTTTGAATCAACGAGCAACTATGGTCGAAGATTCCGGCATTGTTTTACATTATGCAACTGGCCAAGTCTCACTGCCTTCGGTAATTAGATTAAATAAATTTGTCCGCATTCCATATCGCCATGCTGTGCCGCTTTCTCGACGTGCAATTTTTGCGCGCGATGGTGGTCGCTGTGTTTATTGTGGAAATGCAGCTACCTCAATTGATCATGTAATCCCGCGTTCTCGTGGGGGAGGTCACAATTGGGAGAATGTTGTTGCAGCATGCCATCGCTGTAATCACGCCAAGGCTGATAAACCGCTCAAGGAATTAGGTTGGCGACTTAGATCACTTCCGCGCGAACCAGTTGGTGCTGCATGGAGAATTCTTGGTACCGGCCGAACTGATAATCGTTGGCTGCCATATCTCGAACCATTTGGAGCGGCTGCAGCTACCGCTTAAGTGAATTACACTTACCCACATGATGATTCAATTTTTTCAAGCTGCGACCAAATTCAACATGTCACCAGAGATGGGGCCGCAACCAACTGAATCACTAAGTGCAGCACAGACTGCTCTCTATTTTGTCGGAGCACCAGTTGGAATCTTCTTACTTATCTCCGTAGTTGTGTATGCACTAACTGGAGAGCGCAAAGAAAAGACCGAGCCAAAAGACTCGGTCTTAACTCATATCGAATAAGCACTACTTATCGGCAGCGCGTGCTTTCAGTGCACGAGTCATCGCATCACGACCTTCTGCAACTGTGCGGCGCATGGCATGAGAGGCATCTTTACCAGTTACTTCTAACCAGTGCTCAGCTTTCTTAA
>JBIILF010000068.1:0-4856 GCA_044232785.1 Candidatus Planktophila sp.
CGGCCTTCGGCGCTTTCTAATTTATGTTTTGCTAACTCAGATCTAATTGCGAATTCAAAGAGTGGAACTCGTTTGGCAATTAAATCTCGAAGTGCTAAATCGCCTTTGTGCTGGCGAAGTTCAGCTGGATCTAACCCATCAGGCTCAACGGCCACAAAAGTTTGAGTAACGAATTTCTGATCATCGCTAAATGCCCGCAACGCAGCCTTCTGCCCAGCAGCATCGCCATCGAAAGTAAAAATCACTTCACCGCGGAAAGCATCGTCATCCATTAACAATCGACGCAGAATTCGAATATGGTCAGCGCCAAATGCGGTGCCACAAGTTGCTACGGCCGTTGGAATACCCGCTAAATGTGCTGCCATTACATCGGTATAGCCCTCGACAATTACTGCTTGTCGGGATTTAGCAATCTCTTTCTTTGCCATATCTAAGCCATAAAGCACTTGGCTCTTTTTATAGATTGGGGTCTCAGGTGTATTTAAATACTTGGGCCCTTGATCTTCAGCATCACTAGCTAATTTGCGGGCGCCAAAACCAACCACATCGCCAGAAATATCTTTAATTGGCCAAGTAAGGCGATTGCGGAATCGATCTATCGGGCCACGTTCTCCCATTTTGGAAAGCCCAGCTGTTTCAAGTTCATCGATAGTAAAACCAAGAGCGCGCAAATGTTTAGTAAGTGTATCCCATTCATTTGGCGCGTATCCGACTCCGAAAAGTTCGCAAGCTGCTTTATCAAAGCCACGTTTGGTCATGAGCTCGCGACCATAAGATGCGCCTTCAGATTTATTTAGCTGCTCTTGATAAAACTTTGCCGCCTCAGCATTTGCTGCAATTAATCTGGAACGTTGACCGGCAGGTGCTGCAGTGCCAGTAAAACCTTCGTCGTAGCGCAAGGTGTAACCAATGCGATCGGCTAAACGTTCGATGGTTTCGGTGAAAGTTAGGTGATCCATCTTCATTACAAATGCAATTACATCGCCACCGGTTTGACAGCCGAAACAATGGAAATAACCTTTAGATGGCGTTACATGGAAAGAAGGAGATTTTTCATCATGAAATGGGCAGAGACCTTTTTTCTGTCCGCCACCAGCAGATTTAAGTTGCACATAATCGCCGACGATTTCATCGATAGGTGCGTGATCGCGCACGTATGCAACATCTTCATCTCTAATTCGACCGCTCATGATTTATCCAGTCTAACCAGCCACGCAGACGCGGGCATGTAGCGCGTATGCACCTGGGTCGGTTAAACCAGCTACTTGATCAATAATCACGCGCAGCCTTTGCGCATCGGTTGCCGCGTTCTGCCAATCATCTAAGAAGACCGAATCTAGATACTTTGGGCCAGCGGCAAATAACGCCTCAACTAGTTCGCCGATCAAAGTCTGCTGCTTGGCATATCGCTCTTGTGAAGCCGCTGCATTAATCAAGTAATGTCCCGCAACCGCCTTCAGGAAATCTACTTCGACGAGTTGCTCACGTGGGATTTCTAAATCAGCGCCGTAACGAGTAAGGGGTCCATCACCATGGACTTTGCGGGTTTGGATTTCGGCAGATTGCACGAAGCGGCCAATTAACTGGCTGGTGGTGTCTTTTAATCGAGCCAATGCGCGATGGCTACCATCAAAA
Source organism: Candidatus Planktophila sp. (assembly GCA_044232785.1). Taxonomy (GTDB): domain Bacteria; phylum Actinomycetota; class Actinomycetes; order Nanopelagicales; family Nanopelagicaceae; genus Planktophila. Next base: position 1,636 of record JBIILF010000068.1, read on the forward strand.
TTCTTTGGCCAACAAGATAAAGCCTCTAATCGAGCCAACGCGGATTCAACTTCAGTTTCGGTTGCATCACTCCCGTAATCAATACTCATCACTTTGAATAGCTGTGCAAAATCACTACGGAAATTAGAAACTTTAATTTGATTTGCAACTATGGCATCTTCTAAATCATGGACTGAGTACGAGCAATCATCAGACCAATCCATGATCTGCGCTTCGATGCATCTCTTACCTGCCGGCGCTCCTTCGCGCATCCATTTATAAATCTCAACATCATCATCGTAGACACCATACTTGCGTGGGTTTTCACTTCGTGCCCATGGATACTTTGTCGCCGCATCAAGTGATGCACGAGTTAAATTCAACCCCACGGTTTTTCCATTGGCATCTACAGTTTTTGCTTCGATGCGAGTTAGCAATCTAAAACTTTGGGCGTTACCTTCAAAGCCGCCACAGTCTTTAGCGAGCTCGGCGAGGGCTTCTTCGCCATTATGACCAAATGGTGGATGACCTAAATCATGAGCCAAACAAGAAGTTTCTAATAGATCAGGATCGGCACCAAGTGATTCGCCAAGTTCGCGACCAATTTGTGCGCACTCTAAAGAGTGAGAAAGTCGCGTGCGTTGAAAATCATTTTCCCAAGGAACGGCAACTTGAGTTTTTGCAGCTAATCTACGCAGCGCTGCAGAATGAATTACTCGAGCTCGATCACGCATGAACTCAGTGCGACCAACTCGCTTTGCTGGTTCATCGAGGAAGCGCTCTTGATCGCTCGGGGTGTAACCGATCAATTCGCTCATAGCGTTACCTTATTGAGAATATTGTCTGAAGGTAAATGATCGCTGATCTGAACCCCGCGGCGACCAAGTGTTACGTAGGCCAAATATGCGCCAGCTTCGCGCACTAAGTACTTAAAACCGCTCTTTTTCAAGGCATTTGGACCACTTTGAACTGGTGAGCAAGTTGAAATTAGGCCACGGTCATTGGCCATTGTCATCGATCGCAAACAATGGAAAGGATCGCTCACGATGATTACGTTTTTTAGCTTTCGATCACGCATTTCAGCGGCATATAACTTTGTCGAGCTCAAAGTATCGCGACCTTTTTCAAGAGCTTTTATATCTGCGTACTTAACACCATTTTTCATTAACCAAATTCGGCCGGCTGCTGCTTCAGTTGTGCGATCACCTGGTGCGCCACCGCCAACCGTAATTATTTTCTTGGCTAACCCTAAATCGTAAATACGCTTTGCCTCAGTTAGTCGCGCTTCCAGAACTAATCCTGGTCGACCATCGAGTTGCGCAGCACCTAAAACAACAATGACATCACCATTGCGAACCGTAGGATTATTTGCGGCGTACCAAGTTTTTCCAAGTGCAAAGACCGGAACCACAATCACCAAGAGCAGAAGAAACGCAATGACTCTGCGCAGTAATTTAAATAGAAACATTAGCCACCCGAGAACATATCTTCGAGTTCAAGCTCGACAATTTCATTCGGATCTAGTAACCAGCCATCTGGCAAAGTAACAGGACGACCATGGCTGGTACGACCACGCGGTTTTTCACTAACTTCAACTGGATAAGGCTGGTCATCTAACTGATCCAGCAATCCACGTAGTTCGGCAAGTGAGCCAACCATTCCGAATTGGCGACGTAGTTCGCTATTAACGCGGAAACCCTTTAAATACCAGGCCATGTGTTTGCGCAGGTCGCGACAACCACGATCTTCATTTTCAAAGTAATCAACGATTAACTCGCCATGGCGATACATGACTTCGCGAACTTCAAAAAGCGTAGGTAGCGCTTTACTTTCAGTACCCGAAAATGCTGCCACTAAATCAGCGAATAACCATGGTCGGCCTAAACAGCCACGGCCAACAACCACACCAGCACAGCCAGTTTCGGAAACCATCGCTAGACCATCTGCCCCTGACCAAATATCGCCATTGCCTAAAACAGGTACTCCAGTTGGCTTTAAGTGCTCAACTAATCGGGTGATCGCTGACCAATCAGCTTTGCCTTCATACATTTGTTGTGCAGTTCGCGCATGCAGTGCAACCCAAGCCACGCCTAAATTAGCTGCCGATGTCGCTGCTTCTAAATATGTTTCGTGATCGCTATCGATACCGATACGCATTTTTACGGTTACGGGAATTCCAAAAGGTTTTGCTGCTTCAACGGCAGCTTCAACAATCGAAGTAAATAGATTGCGCTTATACGGCAACGCTGCGCCTCCGCCTTTGCGAGTTACTTTTGGAACTGGGCAGCCAAAATTCATATCAATGTGATCAGCCAAATTCTCTTTACCCATCATCGTTACCGCTGAGCGCATGGTGTGTGGGTCGGTTGAATAAAGTTGCACAGACCTTGGCCATTCGCCAGCCCCTGGTGCGATCATGCGCAAAGTATCAGGGCGTCGTTCTAACAGTGCGCGAGCTGTAACCATTTCAGAAACAAATAAGCCAGCTCCTTGTTCGCGACATAACATGCGAAACGCAGAGTTAGTAATACCGGCCATTGGTGCCAATACAACTGGTGGATCAATAAAGTGATCGCCAGTTGCTAATGGCAAACGCAGCGGTTTTAGCAACCCAGCAGGCGTGGTGCTAACCATGACTCCACCTGATCGATGCTGATTCGCTCTTGCGCCATTGTGTCGCGATCGCGAATTGTCACGGCATTATCATCGAGAGTTTCGAAGTCAATGGTGATGCAATATGGAGTTCCGATTTCATCTTGACGACGATAGCGACGACCGATTGCACCAGCATCATCAAAATCAACGTTCCAGTTCTTGCGCAGCGCTGTTGCCAAATCACGGGCTTTAGGAGATAAATCAGCATTACGTGAAAGCGGCAAGACCGCCACCTTCACAGGTGCAATGCGATAATCAAACTTAAGTACAGTGCGCTTTTCCATCTCGCCCTTAGAATTTGGCGCTTCGTCTTCGGTAAATGCATCCATTAAGAAAGTAAGTGCACATCGATCAACACCTGCTGCTGGCTCGATTACGAACGGGGTCCAGCGCTCATTTTTCTCTTGATCAAAGTAAGAAAGATCTTTTCCGGAAGCGGCAGAGTGCGCTTTTAAGTCGAAATCTGTGCGGTTTGCAATGCCTTCGAGCTCGCCCCATTCGGTGCCAGCGAACTCGAATTTATATTCAATATCAGCAGTGCGCTTTGAGTAATGTGAAAGCTTCTCTTTTGGATGATCATAAACACG
>JBIILF010000062.1:0-5111 GCA_044232785.1 Candidatus Planktophila sp.
CTTCTGTCGCATTTCCAGCTCCGGCTGTTGATAATAGTTTTTTAGCCTGCCTTTTTCATTACCTTTTTTATCCTTTTCAAATCAATCTACTAATCTAAAAATCGGAGAATCATGTTAAAAAGTAAGAAGTTTGTTTTGGGTGTAATTGCACTCTCGCTCATCGCAAGTGCTACGACACCTGTAGCAACTGCGGCACCAAAGAACCTGGCTCGCGCAGTTGCCCAACCTGATTGGCTAGAGAAGAACCTAGATAATCCAAAAGTTCGGATCATCGAAGTAAGCACCGAACCAGGCGTTTACGAGCGTGGGCACATTCAGAACTCAATAAAGTTTGTTTGGCATACAGATCTAGTTGATGTTGTTAACCGCGACGTTATTTCAAAGGCAGAATTTACAAAGTTGGCACAAAAAGCCGGCATTGATGCAGACACAACTGTTGTTCTCTACGGTGATAAGAACAACTGGTTTGCTGCTTGGGGCGCCTGGATCTTTAACCTCTACGGTCAGAAGGATGTTCGAGTTCTAGATGGTGGCCGCGTTAAGTGGGAGAAGGACGGTCGCGCACTTACAACGGCTGTACCTACAGTTAAAGCTGGCTCATTTGTAGCCAAGACGCTCGATAAAACTCTACGCGCTACCTTGATTAGAGATGTGCTTCCAACTGCAAAGAAGCCTTCACTTGCCAAGCTAATTGATATTCGCTCAGCAGATGAGTACAACGGAAAGATCTTTGCACCTGCTGGATTCCAAGAACTTGCTGTTCGTGCCGGACATATTCCAGGAGCTGCAAATATTCCATGGGGTCTAAACGTAAATGCCGATGGAACTTTCAAGACGGTAGCTGAATTAAAGAAGCTATACGATGAAAAGGGAATTGATGGCAAAGATAAGATCATTACGTATTGCCGCATCGGCGAGCGTTCATCTCTTACCTGGTTCGTGCTAAGTGAAATCCTTGGTTATGACGTTAAGAACTACGATGGATCTTGGACTGAATACGGAAACTCAGTTGGCGTTCCAATTGTTAATAACGCTGGCACAATTTGGGGAGCATCATAATTAACACCAATACCAATGTGGCTGGAGGTCCCGATTTAGCTGGGGCCTCCAGTTTCACATGGAGCATAAGTCAGAAGATTCGCACTGCAATCTCACTGGCAATCATCACCGCTCTCCTTTTTACTGCCTTTCTACTTTCCAAAGGAGAGAACTCAGGCACCGCTCCAATCTCATTATTAATTGGAATAAGTCTTGGCTTACTTCTTGAACGAGGACGATTCTGCTTCTTCTGTATTTTTAGAGATGGCATTGAAGATCGAAATACAACCCCGCTAATTTCAGTACTTACTGCAATTGCAGTCGGTGCAATTGGCTACGCAATTATCTTCGGCCAATTTTTACCTGACACAACCACAGATCGCCTTCCACCAGTTGCACATATTGGCCCGGTTAGTTGGCCTCTGGCGCTGGCAGCATTTGTTTTCGGCATCGGCATGACCCTTTCGGGAGCTTGCATTAGCGGTCATCTATACCGACTTGGCCAAGGTTACTTAAGAGCTATCCCTTCTCTAATTGGCACTTTGATCGGATTTGTAATCGCATTCTTAACCTGGAACTGGCTATATCTAAATGCGATTGCAGATGCGCCAACTATTTGGCTTCCTCATACCTTCGGATATGCGGGTTCATTATTAATCACATTTGCTGCACTTCTAGTAATCCTTATTTTTGCGATCAAGTGGGGAAAGAATTCTGATCCGATTGCCAAGAATTCTGGTTCACAGCCAAGCATTTCTGGGGCGATTAAGTACTTAATTTTTGAACGCTGGAACCCGATCGCCACTGGAGCAATCGTGGGCATAGTTGGCATGATTGCTTACTTACGAGTTGAACCACTAGGCGTAACGCGTCAGCTCAGCACCACTGCGCGCAACTTTATGGCAGATAGAGAAATTGGTTCGGGTGATCTACTTGGACTTGATCGCATGGCTGGTTGCATCGCAGTTGTTTCAGAGACCATAACTAACAACGGTTGGTTAGTTATTGGAATCATTTTTGCTTCTTTTGCGGCAGCACTTGCTGGTGGACGATTTAAGCTAGATCGATTAACGCCTCGAAACACATCTACCGCACTTCTTGGCGGCATTTTCCTAGGTTGGGGCTCAATGACTTCATTGGGTTGCACCATTGGCGTCCTGCTTTCAGGAACACAGGCATTTGCGCTATCTGGATGGGTTTTCTTTGCTTTCTTAATCCTAGGTGTAATCGTAGGAATTAAACTTCGACTACATAAAAGCTAGAAAAAATTTACTTTCCATTCCAATTAGCTAGCTCTGCGGCAAATGGATCAAGACCCATTGGGCCAATCTTTAGCGCATAAGTGTGGAACTTCTTTAGTGAGAAGCCGGCACCTAAACGCGCTTTGGCATCTTCGCGTGCTTTCATCCAGACGCGCTCGCCTACCTTGTAGGAAATAGCTTGGCCCGGCCAACCTAAGTAGCGATCTGTTTCGCTACGTGAGTGAACTTCATCGAGCAACGCTTGTTCGTTAAGCAGTTTGCGTGATGATTCAGCGTTCCAAACATTGCCATCGAAATCGGTATAGCCAAGGTGCATACCGATATCAACAACGATGCGTGCGGCACGTAGAGCTTGCGCTGATAAATAGCCCATTTCGATACCTGGTTCATCAAAGGCGCCAAGTTCATTCATGAAGCGTTCGGCATAGAGCGCCCAACCTTCGCCATAACCACTAATCCACGCTGAATTTATTTGAAAACGTGAGAGGCGATCTTTTTCGAGTGCAACAGTTGCGCATTGCAAGTGATGGCCCGGAACTGCTTCGTGATACCAAGTAGAAACTAAGTGCCAGCTACTAACTTCATCTTTACCCAACATTGGAATCCAGGTTGTGCCGGGGCGAGATAGATCCTCTGATGGTGGGTTGTAATAAGGGGCAGATGCACTACCTTCGGGGGCAAGGCGGGCTTCGCAGATTTTGATGCGGTCATCAATTTCGAAGTATTCGCCATCCATGCGCACCATTGCGGCATCAGTGAAATCTTGCAGGTATTTAATTACATTTGCTTCGCCCTTGATTACATACTTTGGGTCGTGATCTAAGTGATCAGCGACTTCGCGAAGTGTTTTAGCGCCAGGTTTAATCTGTTCGGCAATCTCCCACATGCGTGCGTTAATCGCTTTGAGATCTGCCATGCCCCATTCGTAAGTGGCACGTAGATCTAACTTTGCACCAGTGAAATAGCGCGCCCATACTGCGTAGCGTTCTGCGCCAACTGCGTCATTAGGCATTGCAATAGGTAGGTACTGAGTCTTTAAGAACTCTGCAGTTTCGGCGGCAGCTTTTTCGGCTAACTTCGCATTTGCATGCATGGCAGGGTACTTGCCGTCGGCATCGAAGTTCTTGCACATCGAACTAAAGCCACCTTTGGCATAACTTTCAAGCTGTTCGATAACTCCGCGCACTTGTCGTTGCGCAGTTGTTTTACCGCTCTTGGCAATTTCCATGATCGCGCCAGTCCAAGACTTAAATGCGCCATCAACGCCCATCAAACGCTTGGCTATGTTGTCGAAATCTTGGTCGCTTTCCTTAGGCATCAATTCAAAAATAGAGCGCACATTAGATGGTGGCGAAGTCAACACATTCCAAAGCACGAATGATTCTTGACTCTCGTGCAAGGCCAGTGATGATTCAAGGCGCTCTTGCATAACGGTCTGGGCAATTCGATCAATCTCATCTATTGGCGTCAGTGAAATCAGTTTTGCCAGAGTTGCTTTAGTCAGATCAGCAGATTTTTGGGCGCCGGCAATAGAGAAATCATCAAGTTTGTCTTGATTTAAACCGTTGCCCAAGTAGGTGCAATCCATAGGGCTAAGGGCGGCAGCTTCATCGACGTAGTTGTGGCTGAGTTCGAAGATATGAGATCTAAATGTCATGGGTGGATCCTTTCAATGGGCTGCTCATTTGTCCATGTAAAAAAGGAAAGAGCCTCGATTTCTCGAGGCTCTCCCATGCACAGCTACTGCAGTTCCCGTGACCGCTACCAATAGATCGAATTGCACTAACTAAGACTGTGGTGGAGACGACGGGGTTCGAACCCGCTCCGATAGATTGGTAAACCAACAGGCTGCCAATTACAACACGCCCCCAACACAGGCGTGAAGTTACGGTTTAACCATTGGATGAAATCAGTGACTACAAAATCTTGTGAATGAAAAGAACTGTGGAAAAGCAAAAGGGACTTGGTGATTAACCAAGTCCTAGTTACTACCAAACTATTGTGAGTAAATTATGGCACATATTTAACAAATTTGATAGAAAGCAAAAGGGACTTGGTGATCAACCAAGTCCCGATTACTACCAATCCATCGTGGTAAAAGTATCGCACAGAATCTATGAAATTAAGTAGAAAGCAAAAGGGACTTGGTGATTAACCAAGTCCTGATTACTACCAAACCGTCGTGAATGAAGTATTACCTAAAATCTTGTTACACAGAGTGATAATTTATAGGTGAAAAGTATTTTTGATTTTCAAATAAAAAGAAATAGCTGTCTTATGCGCCCACTGAATCTTTGATTAATCTGACTGTGGTCTCGCGGTGGTTCCACATAATCACATGAGCGCAATTGGGTACCCGAATCCACTTGGCGTGCGCTGGCCCGACTGACTTATCCTGCGCCAAATTTTCTGGAAGAGTTAAGTCATTGTCACCAAAGACGATTGATACTTTTACTTGCGGATTAATCTGCGAATCAAAACTTCTGCCGCGGATTCCTTGCCATAAAGGTTTGTAACCTTTGGATCGAGCCATAGCAATCACTGAATCTCTACAAGATTCATAGCTGAGTTCACGCCATAAATGAGTAATCTTTCGATATCCCAAAGCCTTTAATGGTGGGATACGAAAAGCAATCGGCATAAAGAATTGTGAAATCTTGGCCAAGATACGCGAATCAATACTCGGTGGAATTTTCATAGTCGGAGCTTCGAGCCATAAGCCAGCTGGGGCTAAAGCAGTCACACTTGCGACTCGATTCGGCGCAAGAGCGGCCATCTCTAAACTAATCCAACCACCCAGCGAATTTCCGG
>JBIILF010000063.1:0-5092 GCA_044232785.1 Candidatus Planktophila sp.
AAAGATCGCACAGAAGCAGAGCTGGTCAAAGTAATCACTTGGCTCACAGGTTTCGACTCCAAGACACTAAAGAGCCATCTAAAGAAGCAGACGACTTTTAAGGAATTCTTCAAGGCTGCAAAAATTCATCCAAATGCAAAACTAATTACTGGCTCAATATGCGGCGTAAAGATTGTCGAAATAGAAGACCCTTTGATGAAGAAGATTCGCTACATGGATAAGTTGGTTGATGAGCTTGCCAAGGGTCGTCCGATGGAAAAGATACTTCGATCCGGCTTATAAGGCGACTCTTCTTTAACAATCAAAGTTACTGCGAGTAACTTTGGTTTTGTGTCATACTTTTACTACGACTGTTTGGTAGTAATCGGGACTTGGTTAATCACCAGGTCCCTTTTGCTTTTCCATATTGCTTTTTATCCACAAGATTATCTACTCGCAAAATTCTTTCTCTTGTTAAATCGTAACTTCGCTCTCGTGATGGGGGCGTGTTGTAATTGGCAGCCTGTATGTTTACCAAACAGTCGGTGCGGGTTCGAACCCCGTCGTTTCCACCACAGTCTTAACTGTTTCAGCTCGATCTATTGGTAATGGTCAAAAGAGCTAAAGCAGATTTGCATGGGAGGGCCTCGAGTGATCGGGGCCTTTTCCAATTCCTACGGCTTATGGGGCAGCTCTTCTTCCAAACAATTATCTCGGCACTGTTAGAATTACGATTACGACACCCGAGAGGTTGATTACATGAAGCGATTGAAGTTTGGCTTAATTCCCGCACTGTTGCTCCTAATTACTTCCTGCTCCAATGATTCGCAAGCGATGGTGAAGGTGAATCTTGCGCCAGTGCCTTATTCGATAGAAGTCCCAGCAGAGATTGCAAAACATTTGTCCATTGAGAATATGGATACAAGCGCTCCAAGCGAATTTACAAATCAGGCGCGAGAGGCCGGGGTAATCGCGCAGGTGTATATCAACTACAAAGCAGCTGATGGAACTATGCATGGCTTTGCTGGTGTTTACTACTTCAAAAAGGCTGACTTTGAAAAAGCACAAAACCCTGATGAACCACCTGTATATGGCAGCAAAGTAGTAGAAGAAAACTCAATGGTTGTACTCATCCAGGGACCGCAAGAAAATATCTTTGAACCAAACTCACAAGATGGGAAAAATTCCGCCGCTCTTTACACGCTGGTTTACGATCCCAAGTCATTTAAATCTGAATAGCTTGGCTTAGTGCGAAGGGAAAATTGAGAATGATCCAACGTGATACCACACCTGATGTCCTAAGAGGTTTTGCCCTGCTGGGAATTCTCGTCGTCAACATCCAATTTATGGGGTTAAATAGCAGCGATGGGGCTCGCGGAGAGTGGACTCAAGGTTTTGCCAATGGTTCTGCAACCTTTCTCATCGCAGCACTTTTTGCTGGAAAGTTTTACTTATTGTTTTCTTTTCTCTTCGGATACAGCTCAAACTATGTAATTAGAAACGATACTTCCAATAGGGCTCGATGGGTAAAACGTTGCTTTGTACTCATCGCCTTCGGAGCCCTTCACTTTACGTTTCTTTGGCACGGAGACATCATCTTTATGTACGGGCTACTTGGCTTGCTGCTCACCTTTTTCTTCTTTAGGGCAGATAGCACAATAATGATTTGGTCTCGAATAATATTTTCTATCTCAACAATTTTAATTTTACTAATTGGTGCTTTGTCTTTAATCGTTGAGTTTGTGTTGGAGGAAGATCTTGGCTCAAGCACAGAGTCGAACCTTGACGAGATTCTTCGGAACGGATCTTTCCTGGAATCCATACCGGCGAGGATAGAGCTCTGGATTCTCAGCATCTCATCGGGGATATTTCTTCAAGGCGGTTTGGCATTTGCGGCATTCTTACTTGGAGTGCGATTGGCTCGCGTCAATTTTCTATCCTCGCCTATGGATAAAGCTGCAAATTCAAGGTTGATGAAAAAGGGGCTATTTTTCGGCTTACCAATTCAAGTTATTGCTGCAGTGATTCTGGTACAGAACGAGCAAGCGCCTGAGCCTTCCGAAAGTATTTATCTCATCTCGCTCTTTGCTTCTATTGTGGCAGCTCCACTGCTTTCAATGTTCTATGTAGGGCTTATTCGTAAGTTAGTTGAAGAGAAGCCGCATCTGGTTTTATGGATGAAGCCAGCTGGCAAAATGTCATTAACCATCTATATTTCACAATCAGTGATCACTTCGCTGATCTTTGGCCCTTGGGGTTTGGGCTTATTCCAAGATCTGCAAACTTGGCAGGTATTTCTTCTTGCATTCGGAATTTGGTTGCTACTTTCCTATCTTGCAGCACAGTGGTTAAAGAGGTTTAGCCAAGGACCGCTGGAAAAATTGGTCAGTTCGCTTACTAGAAATCGCTAACCGTGGGCTCAGATATCTTTACTTCAAAAAATAGCGGTAAAAAGTTTCAAATCTTTTCCTGATTTGGCTGAATTAGCTTCGGCTAGTACTTCTTTTCGATGTGTACTCCGTTTTGCTTCAGGCTCGAAAGAACTCTGTCATATTCCTCATCGAAGGCAATTGGATCAATAACCTTTTCTTTCCATTCACCTTGAGACATTTTTTCACTTAGCATTTCTTTTTCAAAGAATTCACGCACCGAGGGATAGTCTGAAATTTTTAGGAAACTCAAAATCCTGGCGTACTGTGCATCTCTGTCAGATATGACTAATTCTTCCAATCTAATCTCTAATCGTTGATTTTCAGGCAGTTGTAGCAAAGATTGATGCGCGAGTAGAACACGATTGCCCCACCACTTCAGAGCTTCATAAGGATCATCTGGTCCCCAGTGTTCTTTAGAGACCGAATAGGCGACATCTCTACCGTCACGGATCATGTTAACAAAGAGGGCATCTGGGAATAATCTATAAATCAAATGCGACTGCATGGCGTTGACGGGGGTCGAATCGGCAAAGTAGCGAACTGCCTCTTTCTTAAACTGGGCAGCTGAAAGATCGTAGAAAAATTCTCTACTGGCAAGCAGTAGGTCATGTTTGTAAGCAGACTTGAACTTTGCTGAAATTTCGGCCAATTGTTCTTCTGTTACACCTTGCACGAGGCCACGCGGTTTTCCTTTCTTGCCAACTTCACTCCACCACTTGGTTTTTAGATGTGTGAGAAAAATTTCTTCTTGTCTTTTGCCGAAACGCTTATTTATGCGGGCGAGAATATTGTTCCTCTTACCTTTGAATTCTTCCTCAATCTTCAAGGAGCGCCCAAAGTTCAAATCAACAAGACCATGTCTAGAAGTTAGGTATCTAATCTCGCGCGGAAGACTGCTATGTACTTCCGGATGGCTTTTCAAGAGATTCATAATTATTGTGGTGCCGCTACGTCCGGACCCGCCGATAAATAGCGGAATGAATGGTTTGGACACCCCAAAACTCTAGAGGTGCTTTCTAGATATTTAGGGTTTATTCTTGCGATATGCGTAATTCCAAGAGAATTCACAGAGTTGTGCCAATTTTTATTGGTGGCACTGGGCGAAGTGGAACTACCGCTTTGGGTGATCTACTCAATGAACATTCGATGGTGCGCACTAGTAATCCAACTGAGATTAAATTCCTGGCCAATCGCGGGGGTTTTCTAGATGTAATTTTCGGTTCTTTAAGTTCAAAGACTGAGGAACGAAAGAAGATCTCGATATTTCAATATCGCGCCTATCGCAAGCGTGAAGAAAAGGATTTGTTGCTTAGACGTAAACGCTTTGATGAATTTAGCCAAAAAGTTTGGGATAAATGGTGGGAAATTGATGCCCCGGCACCTCATGGACCGGGCCTTCATGCCGGTATCGCAAAGATTGATTTTCAGAGTTTGCTTAATAAATATTCCAAATCGATTAGTAAGAATCCAGTCAAGCAAGCTAGGAAATTCATATGGTCATTTATTCATTTACAGAAGAATCATAAAGGAGAGAGATTTTGGGCTGAAACAACTCCCATGAGCATCTCTTACTCGCATCGACTCTACAGAATATTTCCCGAAGCTAAATTTATTGTGATTCGTCGAGATCCAAAAGATGTGATTGCCTCACTGCTAACTAAAAATTGGGGGCCTAATACTCCGCTAGAAGGCGTTGAATGGACTGAAACTAGAATGAGAGCAGAAAATGAGGCGCTAAAGAGTGTGCCAAATAATCAAGTATTAATTATCAATTTAGAAGATTTAGTTTTGAATTCTCCCCAGCAAACATATTTGAAAATACTTGATTTTCTTCAGTTGCCAGATGAGCCAGCAATCAAGAAATTTCACACAACTCGCATGACACCTGAGAACGCATCTTTAGGACGTTGGCGAGCTGAGATCGATACTCCTGAATTCATTGAGGCAATAAATGGCATGAATGAGCGTTTGAAAAAAGATAAGATTCTTTGACCTAAGACACCCACCAGGGACTACTTTAAGAGGTCGCCAACAAACTAGATTGCAGTTATCTTAAACTCGATTTGTTGTGTGTTTACGTGCTCCGATAGGACACTTCTCTGACTCTCATCCATAATTGCTCCGTGAGCATCACATCGGTTGTTTCTATGACTAAGGATTCCAATCCTGCGCTGGTGCTAGTTCATGGACTGGGATCGGCAGGGACAATTTGGAAAAGTTTGCTACCAGAGCTAGTTAACGATTTCACCGTCTATTCCATTAATCTACCTGGACACGGTGATGCCGATTTAGATGAGCAGGAAAAACATGATCCGCGATCACTCGGGAAAATGATTTTGGCGTATATGAAAGAAGTGCAAAATGTGCACGAGATGCATGTTGCCGGAAATTCGCTGGGTGGTTGGATTAGTTTAGAGATGGCCGCTCTTGCGCCGAATCGAGTCGCAAGTGTGACTGCTTTAGCCCCAGCTGGCTTATGGCTCGAAGCTCCGACTATGAAAATTCCACCAAGTATTGATTCGCGTATCTTGGCCAAGATTTCACAATTTTTTATGCCGATTGCTTTTCGTATCCCACCATTAAAAGCGTTGGGATATCGAAAGATTACTCATTTATGGCGTGAACTCAGCTATGAATCTTGTAGAGACTCAGTGATTGCAATGGCGCGTTCGAAAGGTTAT
>JBIILF010000064.1:0-5048 GCA_044232785.1 Candidatus Planktophila sp.
CACTTGCCTCCATTAACTCAATATTGTTCTGATGCGCTAGCACTCATTCGATAGAGACTCTGAATTGGCCGATAGTTTCAACAGTGCTAGCTCAATACCCCATCCTATTATGGGAGATAGTTCAAGATCGGTTACATCAATATGTGGCCAATGAAGGATATGTAGTTCGAGTCCCTCACAACCCACTTACTTCTTTTTGTACCCCTTTGGACAAACTGGCTTAACCGCAGTTACTTTCTTTGTTAGCTTGCCTTTAATACATGTAATCGTTTTCTTCTTGGTGGCTGCAACTTTTGCGGCAGCAGCAATTTTCTCTTGACTAGCTTTTAATTCGGCAGCAGCTTTTGCATCGGCCTCTTGTTTGGCTTTTAGCTCCGCAGCTGCTGCATCTGCCGCGGCCTTAGCATCGGCTTCTTGCTTGGCTCTAAGTTCCGCATTGGCTTTCTCGGCTGCGGCCTTAGCTTCTGCTTCTTGTTTGGCTTTTATTTCTGCTGCGGCTTTCTCTGCTGCGGCCTTAACATCGGCTTCTTGCTTGGCTCTAAGTTCCGCAGCGGCTTTCTCTGCCGCAGCTTTTGCCTCTGCTTCTTGCTTAACTTTTAGTTCCGCAGCTGCTTTTGCTTCTTCAACCTTCTTTAGTTCTCTTTGCTTTTCCTCGGCAACAAATGTCTCTGCAGTTTTCAATAAATCCAAGAACTTAAATGGAGCAGGGAACCATGACATTCCACCCGCAGGGTCCATCCTTACAGATCCATCAGCCTGACAATTTGAAATACCTAAGCCATTCCCGCTAGTTCCAACGTAATATCTGACTTCATTTTCTTGCACAAAGAACCCTGATCCAGAATCTGCGTTGCAAATCGATCCTGTGGCTTGTGTGTGTATTGCTCCCCATTCGACTTTGCTCCAGTAGGAGGGCTTACCTGACATCGTGTAAAAAGATTGCATCATCTCGGGTGTGTAGAGAGAACTAGTAAGTTTGAAGGGCGCTCGTTTTATTTCCTGTGGGTCAGACCTTTGACTCCCACTTTGAATACCGTAACCAACCATCTCCACTTTAATTTTTTCTCGAGAAAAAGTCATCATCTGCTGCTCTGTTGCGATGGCCACTTTCATCTTTAGTGGCATATCTTCACTCAAAACTACAATTGCAAAGTCATCAATGGGCTGGGAGCTGTTTGTTGCACCGACAAAGGACGAGGGTATGAATGCCTTAATAATTTTGTAACGCTTCGCATTAGTCTTGTCGGCAAGTCCGGGTGCGTAAACAAAACCATCGGTATCGCCATTTGGCTGAATTCTTAACTGATTTAATACATGAGCAGCAGTCAGAATGATTCGCTCAGAATAGAGAAATCCAGATGTATTACCTTGAATATGGACAGCGTTCGGATCGCCTGTTGCATCTTGTCCGAACTCGACTGAATGAGCTGGCAAAATACTGTTTGAAATCTGCCCAAAAATGAGAATGAAGGAGGTTAATAAAACACTCGACCTGATTCGCATTCCAAAATGGTAATGGCAATAGATTGAATTAGGGGGCTTTGAGCAGTTATTTCTACTCTTACCTCTCAAAATTCATATTTCATTAACCCACTTAGATAATCGCAGGAATTACGATCTCGTTGTACTGCAAGAAGCCGGGTTTAAATGGCGGGTCAAAACGACAGATTCGCGTTTCATCAGAGAGTGCAATCTTGGCTACAGAAGCGCTTGCGCGAAGCTCTCGAGTTATCTTGCGTGATAGCTCATCAGTTGCTTTCCCGCGGAATGATTTAGCAACGCATGTTTCGGTATCTAATTCGCGTAATTTAACTTGTGAATTATTGGGATCTGGCAAGCGGCCAAAAGTGCTACCTGATGGCATTACAAAAGAGACATACCAATCATCAGGTTCCGAGGTATCTGCTTTTTGGGCGGTGATTACCGGAGTGGTCATCGCGATTTTTTCTGAGGACTTATTTCCCTGTGAAATGTAATTAAATAAGGTAGAGAAGGCGCTACTTGATGAAGTTGAAAACTGGCCAGAAACTCTGACCTCAGCAAGAACGCAAGGCAGATACTCACGAAGCTCAAAACCGTCATATTTTTGTAGCACTTTAAATTCTTGCCGTTGAGTCATAATTCGAGCCTACTCTTAAATGGCGCTTATTTACTCACAAATCTGTGCACTGCTTAACTTACTCTCTGAAGAAAACCAGCCCGGAAACATGCTCTCTCCGCGTAAAAGATATTGAAACTTAATTAGCCCAATCTTGTTTTTGGGTTGTGATGCTTTTGCCAGTAGCTATGGATTCATCAAGGGCAAGTGAAACTAGCTGATCTTGGCATCCTTCACTTAACGGATAAGGAGCTTCGGCGCTTCCCTTAATCCAATCAGCCATCTGCACCATTAACTGTGCGATCGCAATTTCTTCATCCATAAATCTAAAGCCAACGAATGGGTTTTTAAATACAACTTTGCCATCGAAGGAAAGATGTTCGGTATCAAATCCGTCAAGGTTTAAGTCATAGCCCAGCTGGTATCTCTCGATTTTAGAAGTCGTGATCGCTGGCCCATCGATAAGGCGAATTACTACATCATCTACGATTTCGCCTTTGCTGCCCCGCACAACTATTCGACGGTGGCGTAATTGGTTATGCCATTGGTTATCTACGAAGTTGTATACGCCCGACTTGCCTGAGCCAAAATCAATTAGTGAAATTGTAGTTTTCGCAGACTGAGGGCTCATGTCGCTGTTCCAGCCATCGCGAGCGAGAGGATTAACTAGCGGGGCTTGAAATTGTCGAGTAGTTAACGTGGTTGGTTCAAAGCCAGATTGGAGAAACCCGCGCATTATCGAGACTGCGTGATAGCCATGCGTCGATGAGACTTCAACCGAAGTGACATCGCCAATTACTCCTGCTCGCGTAATAGCTAAGCGAGATGCATGGCCCGGCAAACTTAGGTATTGCTCAGCAATCTGCACCATTCCTGATGAGCCAACTGCTTTCCACAATTCTAGTAGTGCTCCAACTGAAGGTGCAGGTGGTGTTTCAGAGAGCACGAATACGCCAGCGTTAACTAACTCTGTGACAACACTTGGATTGGAATCCCAGGAAACACTACTTACTGCGTAATCAGGTTTTTTGTAACTAAGTAATTCGCTAATGGAAGAGAAGGTAGCGACTCCATATTTTTGAGTTAATGCACTTTGGACATCTTCTTTGCGAGCTACAACTCCGACAATTTCAAATCTTTCAGGCATAAGTTGTGCGATGCGAAGATAGAAATCAGCACGCCAACCTGCACCGATTATTGCGATTGTGGTCATGCGAAATAGTAATACTTAATCGTTTTGTGGGAAACCTAAATTGATTCCGCCATGACTTGGGTCGAGCCAGCGGCTAGTAATAACTTTGCCGCGGGTAAAGAAATGAACGCCTTCGGTGCCATGTGCGTGCGAGTCACCAAATAGCGAGTTCTTCCAGCCGCCGAATGAGTAATAAGCCATTGGTACTGGAATCGGTACGTTGATGCCGACCATGCCGACTTCAACTTCGTTTTGGAATCTACGAGCTGCGCCACCATCGTTAGTAAAGATTGCAGTGCCATTGCCATATTCGTGGCTATTCACAAGAGCTAGTGCTTCATCGTAAGTATTCACGCGAATGATGCTCAGCACTGGGCCGAAGATCTCATCGGTATAGACAGACATTTCTGGAGTCACGTTATCAAGCAGAGTTGGCCCAAGGAAAAAGCCATCACCAGCAACTTTTAGATCGCGACCATCAACCACAAGTGTTGCACCAGCTTTTGCACCCGCTTCAATGTATGAGGCAACTTTGTCGCGGTGGACGGCACTTACAAGTGGACCCATGTCAGAACCTTGGGTGCCATCGCCAGTTTTGATGTTTGCCATGCGAGATTTAATGCGGGCGACGAGTGCACTAGCAATTGGCTCGACAGCGACAATTGCTGAGATCGCCATGCAACGCTCACCAGCTGAACCAAAGCCAGCATTGATCGCTGCATCTGCTGCTAACTCTAAATCGGCATCAGGTAGAACGACCATGTGATTCTTTGCGCCACCAAGTGCCTGCACGCGCTTGCCAGATTTTGTGCCAGTTTCATAGACATAACGCGCAATCGGTGTGGAACCAACAAATGAAATCGATTTAATTCCTTTATGTACCAGCAAGGCATCTACAACTTCTTTATCACCATGGACAACGTTAAATACGCCGTCAGGCAATCCTGCCTCTTTCCAGAGTTGCGCCATAAACATCGAAGCACTTGGATCTTTTTCAGATGGCTTAACAATTACGGTATTGCCACATGCAATTGCGACTGGGAAAAACCACATCGGAACCATCGCTGGAAAATTAAAGGGAGAAATAATCGCAACTGGGCCAAGTGCTTGGCGAATTGAGTAGACATCAACGCCAGTTGAAACTTCTTCGGAGTACCCACCTTTTAATAGATGCGGAATACCGCAAGCAAATTCAACAACTTCGAGGCCGCGGGTTACTTCACCTGCGGCATCACTTAAAACTTTGCCATGCTCATCGGTAATAAGAGCGGCAATTTTTTCCTTGTTCTGAAGAACTAACTCGCGGAATGCAAATAAAACTTGGCTGCGCTTGGTCAAAGAACTATGGCGCCATTCGGCGAAAGCGTTAGTTGCAGCAGTTACGGCAGAATCAACGGTTGCGGCATTACCGAATGCGACGGTCTTTGAGATTTTGCCAGTGGCTGGGTTGTAAATATCCCCGCTTCGCTCTGGCTTAGAGGTATCTAATGCGCCATTGATCCAATGCGTAATCTGATTCATAGTCACAATCTACTTCAGAGCATTAAGATGGCGCTACCTACTAGCTAAAAGGCCAAAGTAATGACGACTCCGATTAATGATCCAGATAAGCAAGCCGCTGTAAGTGCGGCAGACCATAAATATGTCTTTCATTCCTGGTCGGCCCAAGGTGCAATCAGCCCAATGCCAATTGCTAGTGGTTCGGGCTCTCGATTTTGGGATCATGCCGGCAAGGTTTATTTAGATTTTTCTTCTCAA
>JBIILF010000065.1:0-4924 GCA_044232785.1 Candidatus Planktophila sp.
ATCCGAGTTGGCTCTTTGAGCGCTTTCGAAATAATCAAAGCTGCTGTTCGGTCTGATTCAGATAACTGCACATTTCGGGAAGAGAGCGCTAAGCCATCAAATTCGCGCACGGTTGGAACCGAATGAATCTCTAATTTCTTAAAATGCTTTTTTACCAACCAGAGCTGTTGAAAATCCTTTTCACCAAATACCGCAGCGCTCGGCTTTACAATTTCAAATAAACGATTTACCACAGTTAAAACTCCAGCGAAATGTCCAGGTCGTGAAGCCCCTTCGTAAAGTTCTCCGACTGCACCTGCTGAAATTTGAACTGGTTCGCTTGGGTAAATCTCTTCAAAGTTTGGAAACCAGACTTCGGTTGCTCCCGCTAAAGTTGCTATTTGAATATCGGCTTCTGGAGTACGTGGGTATTTTTCTAGGTCTTGGCTTCCAGAAAACTGCAATGGATTAACAAAAATGCTGACGACAACTTCTTTATCTAATTCGCGAGCGCGCTTAATCAACGCTTGGTGACCCTTATGAAGGGCACCCATTGTCGGAACTAGTACGGTCATCTTTTGGCTCCA
This sequence comes from Candidatus Planktophila sp., assembly GCA_044232785.1. Classification (GTDB taxonomy): domain Bacteria; phylum Actinomycetota; class Actinomycetes; order Nanopelagicales; family Nanopelagicaceae; genus Planktophila. The sequence goes on from JBIILF010000065.1 coordinate 567, forward strand.
GTCCTTTCAGGTACCGGGCGATGTGTGCTTATTGTAAATCAGTATTTAATAGATCCGAAATCCGCCCATGGGTAAGCAGCACGGCATCAGGCTCAATCTCAAACCAAGGGGCCAATACAAAGCGCCGTTCATGGGCACGTGGGTGGGGCAACGTTAGCTTCTCATCATTTATCAATAGCCCGCCGTATTGAATTAAATCTAGATCTATAACACGTGGGCCCCAGTGAATTTCACGAGTGCGACCCATTGCAGTCTCGATCCCATGTAATACTGCCAATAAATCTTTTGCTGGTAATTCAGATTCCACAATTGCAACTGTATTTAGATAATCTGGCTGCTCAGGACCGCCAACTGGTTTAGTTTGTAAATAAGTAGAAACTGCAATCACTTCTGTGGCTTCCCGCAATAAGCCAATTGCTAAATCTAAGTTTGCTTTAGGATCTCCAATATTTGCACCTAATGAAATTACGGCCTTCATCGTGGGCGAATAACCATCACATTTATATCGCTAGTGACGGCATTAACCGGTGCACTTGGCTTGTGCACAGTTACTAGTGCAATCTCTACCAAGTTCGCAGTTGCCAAAATTTCATCAGCGATCACACCGGCTAACTTCTCAATTAATTTAAACGGGGTGCCAGTTATTGCGGCAACCACTAAGTCACAGATTGCGCCGTAATCGACGGTATCGGCTAAATCATCACTCTTAGATGCTTTATCCAGATCGAGAATTAATTCAACATCAACTAAGAAATCTTGGCCATTCTTAGTTTCCTCGGCAAATACCCCGTGATAACCAAAAGCCTTAATGCCATTTATACGAATTGAATCATTCATTACAAGACCGCCTTGTTAGCCGCTACGCCATGAACTCTAACTGCCCAGATGCCACTTTGGCTAAGTCGTTTCGTTAGTGCGACAGTTGCTGATTCGCGTGTAGTTGGGTCATCTCCCCCTAAGAATCGTTTGCGTGATGCGCCAACAAGTACTGGGTAACCAAGTGCTACAAACCGGTCAATTTCGTCAATAATTGCCCAGTTATCAGCTGCTTCCTTAGCAAAACCAATGCCTGGATCAATTATCAAATTTGATTTACTAATACCTGCAGAGAGTGCCGCATCAATTCGTAAACTCAATTCTGCTAGTACTTCTTCGACCACATTTCCATAGACAGCCAAATTGTTCATCTCTTTGGAGTGACCACGCCAATGCATTGCAATGTATGGCACATTTAATTCAGCAGCGGTATCCAACATTGCCTCATCTGCTAGCCCACCGCTGACATCATTGATAATTGATGCTCCGGCAATAACAGCAGCACGTGCAGTTGATGCCCGCATTGTGTCAACACTGATTGGCTTTGCGGTATCGGTCAATTTTGAAATTACATTTATAACTCGGCGCTCTTCTTCAAAAGGTGTTACACGTTCAGCACCTGGTCTCGTTGATTCCCCACCAACATCGATTATGTCGGCGCCTTCGGCAATCAGTTTTAGGCCGTGCTCAACTGCATCTGGATATGTAAAGTGTTGCCCGCCATCGGCAAAGGAATCAGGAGTTGTATTTAGAATTCCCATTACCAACATGGTCTATTTACCGAGCTGTAATAAGTGACATTGCTTCGGCACGAGTAGCCGGATCACGTAACACGCCACGCACCGCACTTGTTATTGTGCGTGCCTCAGATTTACGAACTCCACGCATCGACATACATAAGTGTTCGCAATCAATAATCACAATGACGCCCATTGGCTTCAAGATCTCCATCATCGCATCTGCGATTTGTGATGTCATGCGCTCTTGAACCTGTGGACGCTTAGCAAAGACATCGACTAAGCGAGCAATTTTTGATAGCCCAGTGATTTTTCCATTTGGAATATAGCCAACATGTGCAACGCCATGGAAAGGCGTTAAGTGATGCTCGCACTGTGAAAATAGGTCAATATCCCTAATAATCACGAGTTCTTCATGGCCGATATCGAAAGTCGTGGTTAAGACATCTTCCGGTGATTGATACAGCCCGGCATAGTTTTCGGCCATCGCGCGAGCAACTCGAGCTGGCGTATCTTTCAAACCATCGCGTTCAGGATCTTCACCGAGTGCTAGCAACAACTCACGAACTGCAGCTTCGGCGCGAGCGGAATCATATGGTTGCTTGGCGCGGCCATCACCATCTGGAATCGAGATTGAATTTATCTCACTCACTAGATTTCTTTCGAGTGCGTGGTTTCTTCTCAGCTGCTTCTACGACCTTAGCTCTCACCGGAACTTCTACTGGCGGGATATCCGAAGGAACGCGAGTGATTGAGCCAGTCCAGGCCGGACGTTCTGCCCAAGACTTAACTCGCTTAAAGATAATTGCAATGTCATCTTTATTAATGGTTTCACGATCAAGTAATTCAAGAACCATGGCATCAAGTGTTTTGCGATTTGCAACCAAAATATCAAATGCTTCTTGATGTGCATTTTCAATTAACTTACGAACTTCAGCATCAATAATTCCGGCAACTTTTTCAGAATAGTCACGTTCGTGTCCATAGCTGCGACCCATGAATGGTTCAGAGCCATCGGTGCCAAGTTTGATTGCACCAATTGCTTCGGTCATTCCGTATTGAGTAACCATTGCTTTTGCAAGTGCAGTTGCTTTCTCAATATCATTTGAGGCACCCGTGGTTGGATCATGGAAGATAAGTTCTTCAGCTGCGCGACCACCGAGTGAATATGCCAATTGATCAAGTAGTTGATTACGTGTTGTTGAATATTTATCATCGTCAGGCAAGACCATGGTGTAACCAAGTGCACGTCCGCGCGGCATGATGGTTATTTTGTGAACTGGATCTGTATGCGGCAGAGCGTGCGCAACTAATGCGTGACCAGCCTCGTGATAAGCAGTAACTAGGCGCTCAGAGTCGGACATTAGGCGTGACTTACGCTGTGGGCCAGCCATTACGCGATCGATAGCTTCATCTAGTTCGCGATTACCAATTTCAGTTTTTAGTTCACGAGCCGCAAGCAGCGCAGCTTCGTTAAGTACATTTGCTAAATCTGCACCAGTAAATCCTGGAGTACGGCGTGCATAATCGAGCAGCGCTAAATCTTTTGCGACTGGTTTACCTTTAGCGTGAACTTGCAAAATTGCCTCGCGACCTTTTAGGTCAGGACGATCAACTGCGATCTGTCGATCAAAGCGACCTGGGCGAAGTAAAGCGGGATCAAGTACATCTGGTCGGTTTGTTGCTGCGATCAAAATTACTTGACCATTTGCTTCGAAGCCATCCATTTCAACCAATAGTTGGTTAAGTGTTTGTTCGCGTTCATCATGACCGCCACCCATACCTGTTCCGCGTTGACGACCGACAGCGTCGATTTCATCTACGAAAATTATGGCCGGTGCATTTGCTTTAGCTTGATTGAATAAGTCGCGCACTCGAGCTGCACCAACTCCAACAAACATCTCAACAAAGTCAGAGCCAGAAATCGAGTAGAACGGAACTCCAGCTTCACCAGCTACTGCGCGAGCCAAAAGTGTTTTACCGGTGCCCGGAGGACCGTAAAGTAAAACTCCCTTAGGAATCTTGGCACCGAGTTCGGCATATTTTGCGGAGTTCGCTAAGAAATCTTTAATTTCATGCAACTCTGCGATCGCTTCATCAGCTCCGGCAACATCTGCAAAAGTAGTTTTTGGAACTTCGTCACTCTGCAATTTAGCGCGTGACTTGCCAAAACTAAATACTTTATTGCCACCTTGTGATTGACTAATCATGAAGAAGAAGAGCAGACCAATGAGCAAGATTGGCAGTATCGAAAATAGGAAACTAAGTATTAGCGGCGTCTTTGGGACTTCAATATTCCAGCCATTTAACGGTGGGTTTGCGCTTAAAGCATCAATAATTGTGGGTTCTTGGCGAATTACATACGATGCCTCAACTTTAGATGCGCCATTAATACTGCGCCCTGGCTTTAGCTCAAGGCGAACTTTCTGATCTTTATCTACAACTACCGCACTCTTTACTTCAGATTGGGCAATCGCATCAAGAATCTGAGAGGTATTAACTTTGGTGTACGCACTACCAGTACCAGAAATCTGACCAAATACTGAAACGGCAATTATCGCAAAAACAATCCAAAAGAGTGGGCCTCGGAAAATACGACCAGCTTTTGTCGTCGGCTTCTTCTCGCCGCGCTTAGCTACCGTCTTGGTAACTTTTGCTTTCTTATCTTTCTTATTCTCTTCACTCATAGTGCTTCTATTCGTACATGTGCTTTGCGAGCACACCGATAAATGGCAAGTTGCGATATTTTTCATCGAAATCTAAGCCATAGCCAACAACAAAATCTTTGGGAATATCAAAGCCAAC
>JBIILF010000066.1:0-4881 GCA_044232785.1 Candidatus Planktophila sp.
CATATTTTGCGCCAATGAAATGGCCAATTTGAGAGCCAGTAATTGCAGCTATGGGGGCGCCGATAAAGAGAGCCAGTGGTGATAGTTGAACGCCACCTAGAAGTTCAGCAGCAGAACCCGATGCAGCCAAGCCGGCGATGAAAAGTAATGAATCACCAGGAAATGCCAATCCAACTAATAGGCCAGTCTCGGCAAAAAGGATGGCCAGAATGCCGATCAAGCCCAGATCGGCCACGATCGAATTCGGGTCAAAAAGAGTTCCAATCTCCATAGGGCTAGACCATAGCCGTTTAAGCCCGCCCGCTTCAACCACGCTCAAAGTGTCGTAATAGATAAGTATAAATTTGCCTAATCAGGGGTTCCCTCACTTACACTTCACCAGTCTCGCGCCCGAATCTCGAATTAAGGCGCCACAAACTCCAACGAAGGAGAAATTAATGAGTGCTTCAGGCGCCCAATCACTGGTTCAAGTAACCGGAACCAACTTAACTTACGCATACATCGTCTTAGGAATTTCACTAGCCGCCCTTGCTATTGCGTATGGATTACGTGCTCAAGTTTTAGCAGCTAGCGATGGCACTGCCAAGATGCGTGAAATCGCAGAAGCAGTCCAAGAAGGCGCATCGGCGTTCTTGTCTCGCCAGTTCCGCACTCTTTCTTACTTCGTGGTAATTGTTTTCTTCCTGCTCTTTGCACTTCCTGGCGATGCCGAAATTCGCATCGGTCGATCAATCTTCTTCCTGCTCGGCGCCGCATTTTCTGCGCTAGTTGGTTACAACGGTATGTGGCTCGCAGTTCGTGCAAATGTGCGCGTTGCTGATGCTGCCCGTAATCAGGATGGCCAGAAAGCAGTTCAGATCGCATTCCGTACAGGTGGTGTTGTTGGTATGACAACCGTGGGTCTCGGATTAATTGGTGCCTCCCTTGTTGTGATTATCTATCGTGAAAATGCGCCATCAGTTTTGGAAGGTTTTGGTTTTGGTGCAGCGATGCTCGCGATGTTCATGCGTGTTGGTGGCGGTATCTTTACAAAGGCAGCCGATGTCGGAGCTGACTTAGTTGGAAAAGTTGAAAAGCACATTCCAGAAGATGACCCACGTAATGCAGCAACCATTGCAGACAATGTTGGAGACAACGTTGGTGACTGTGCTGGTATGGCCGCTGACTTATTCGAGTCTTATGCAGTAACGCTTGTTGCAGCGCTAATCCTTGGAAAAGCCGCATTTGGTGATGCTGGTCTAATTTATCCGTTGATCGTTCCTGCAATCGGAACTGTGACAGCAGTTATCGGAATTTTCCTAACTAAGTTACGTAGCACTGATAAGTCAGCAATGACTGCGATTAATCGCTCATTCTTCTTATCTGCGATTATTTCAGCAGGCTTAACTGCACTAGCAACATTTACATATCTACCAGCTAGCTTTAACTTGATGACTGGTCTTTCACCAGAAGCAATTGCAGCAGCCGGTGATACAAACCCTCGCATTCTTGCGATTGGCGCAGTGTTAATTGGTATCGCGCTAGCAGCAGCTATTCAAGTACTTACTGGTTATTTCACAGAGACCGGAAAGCGTCCAGTAAATGACGTAGCAGCTTCATCTGAAACAGGTGCAGCAACCGTAATTTTGGCGGGTATTTCAGTTGGTTTCGAGTCAGCTGTTTACTCTGCACTTCTGATCGCAGCAGCAGTGTTCGGCGCATTCATGCTTGGTGGCGGAAGCATCGTGCTTTCACTTCTAGCGATCGCACTTGCAGGTACTGGTTTGCTAACAACAGTTGGTGTAATCGTTGCGATGGATACCTTCGGTCCAATTTCAGATAACGCACAAGGCATTGCTGAAATGTCTGGCGATGTAAGTGGCGAGGGTGCTCAAATTCTTTCTGGCCTTGATGCAGTTGGTAACACAACAAAAGCGATTACTAAAGGAATTGCAATTGCAACTGCAGTACTTGCAGCTACCGCACTCTTCGGTGCATTTACAGATGCCATTAAGCAAGCTGTTATTGATGCCGGCAAGACTGCAGCAGAAGTTGGTTTGCAGTTCCAAGGAATTCTCGATGTTGCAGATCCACGTAACTTGGTTGGTTTGATTATCGGAGCAGCAGTTGTGTTCTTGTTCTCAGGCTTGGCAGTTAACGCGGTATCTCGTGCAGCTGGAGCTGTTGTTGTTGAAGTTCGCGAACAGTTCCGCTTACATCCAGGAATCATGAAGGGAACCGAGAAGCCAGATTACGCACGCGTAGTTGATATTTGTACTCGCGATTCACTTCGTGAATTAGTAACTCCAGGTTTACTTGCAGTTATGGCTCCAATCGCAGTTGGCTTCGGCCTTGGCGTTGGCGCACTTGGTGCATATCTTGCTGGTGCAATTGGTACCGGAACTTTGATGGCAGTATTCCTATCTAACTCAGGCGGTGCTTGGGATAACGCAAAGAAGATGGTTGAAGATGGCCATCACGGCGGTAAGAACTCCGATGCACATGCAGCAACAATCGTTGGTGACACAGTTGGAGATCCATTTAAGGACACTGCCGGCCCAGCAATTAACCCACTAATCAAGGTTATGAACCTAGTTGGTTTGTTAATTACCCCAGCAATTGTTTCGCTTGCGCTAGGTGATGGTTCATCTAAGAGCATGCTGATTTCACTCTTTGCAGTTGCGGTAATCATCGGTGCGTTAATTCGTAACCGACGTCAAGCAACTTCAATCAGTATCTAAGTAGAAGGTTCTTCCCCCCTTCTATGGCGAAAGTGAAAACTGACCTAATTAAGTTGGTGATTGTTGAATCACCGGCAAAGGCCAGAAAAATTGGCGGCTACCTTGGCGACGGCTATGTCGTCGAGGCTAGCGTCGGCCATATTCGCGATCTGCCGCAGCGTGCAGCTGATATCCCAAAGGAATACAAGAAGATTGCTTGGGCTAAAGAAGGCGTAAATATTGAAGAAGATTTTGCGCCGCTTTATGTAATTAACCCAGATAAGAAAGCGAAAGTTGCTGAACTTAAGGCGTTGATGAAAAATGCTGAAGAGTTAATTCTGGCAACCGATGAAGACCGCGAAGGTGAAGCTATTGCCTGGCACTTAGTTGAAGTGCTTGAACCGAAAATTCCCATTAAGCGCATGGTTTTCAACGAAATCACTAAAGAAGCAATTCAAAGCGCAGTAGAAAATACTCGCGATCTTGATTATGACTTAATTGATGCACAAGAGACACGTCGCGTTTTAGATCGACTATTTGGCTATCGCTTATCGCCAGTTCTCTGGAAAAAAGTTATGCCTCGCATTTCTGCAGGCCGAGTGCAATCTGTTGCTACTCGGTTAATTGTTGAAAAAGAGCGCGAACGCATGGCTTTTATTTCATCTGCTTGGTGGGACTTAACTGCCAAGTGCGAATTAGGCTTTAACGCACGTCTTTTAAGTGTTGATGGAAAGCGCGTAGCAGCAACTGCCGATTTCGGTGCTGATGGCGCAGTAAAAGAGAAATCACTCGCAAACATTTTGCTACTCGATGAAGTCGCCGCAACCTCTTTAGTAGCAGCTCTTAAAGCAGCACCATTGGTTGTTAAATCAATGGAGGAATCACCTCGCACCGAACGCCCAAAGCCACCATTTACAACATCAACAATGCAACAAGATGCCGGTAGCCGGTTAGGTTGGGGCGCACAAATCACAATGCGCATCGCGCAACGTTTATATGAAAACGGCTACATCACATATATGCGTACCGACTCCGTAAATCTTTCAGCACAAGCAATCAATGCAGCACGCGCATCAGCAAAAGATCTCTACGGTGCCGATCATGTTGCTGCCGAACCACGCGTTTATGTTGGCAAAACTAAGAATGCACAAGAAGCACACGAAGCCATTCGCCCAGCTGGTGAAAGTTTTAAGACACCAGGTGAATTAGCGCCAGAACTTTCGCGCGACGAGTTCGCACTTTATGACTTAATTTGGAAGCGCACTGTTGCATCACAAATGGCAGATGCTAAGAAAATGCAGATGCGCGTTGACTTTGATGCCAAAACTAGCGATGGTCGCGAAACAATTTTCCGCGCCAACGGTTCGGTAATCACGTTTCCAGGATTCTTAGCAGCCTATGATGATTTAGCTGATGAGAAAGAGGGCGAGGAATCTGAAGATAAGCGCCTGCCAGCTATGAATTTAGGGCAGAGCGTTAAAGTTGATGAATACAGTTGCGAAGGCCACGAAACTAAACCGCCGGCGCGCTATACCGAACCAACACTGGTTAAAAAGCTAGAAGAACTTGGTATTGGTCGTCCATCTACTTTTGCATCAATCATTGCAACCATTCAAGATCGTGGCTACGTATCAAAGCGTGGGCGCGCTCTAGTGCCTACTTTTCTTGCCTTTTCGGTCACTGGTTTACTAGAAACTCACTTCACGAAATTAGTTGATTACGAATTCACTGCCAGCATGGAAGAAGATCTAGATAAAATTGCTGGCGGTCAAGCAAAGCGCGTTGATTGGTTACGCGATTTCTTCTATGGCCATGATGGCGAACCAGGTTTAAATGAACTATCAGCTGACCTTGGCGCAATTGATGCGCGTGAAGTTAACACAATGCGCTTATCTCCGGAAATTGAAATTCGCGTAGGTCGTTATGGCGCGTATCTACAAGAGGGCGAAGGCGAAACTCGCAAACTGGCTAATGTTCCAGAAAGTTTAGCTCCTGATGAATTAACACTTGCAAAAGCAATTGAACTTCTGGCTGCACCATCTGGTGAACGCGAATTAGGCATTGATCCAGCAACTAGCTTGCCAATCATTGCCAAGAGTGGGCGCTTCGGGCCATATGTAACTGAAGTATTCCCAGTTGAACCAGTTGTTGAAGGTGCTAAGAAAAAGCGTAAGAAAGCTGA
>JBIILF010000067.1:0-4859 GCA_044232785.1 Candidatus Planktophila sp.
GCACTTGCTGTAACGATTATTGATCAAGGCGGCAGCGCTTCAACTCTGGGCTTAATTCTGGGCTCACGTATTTTGGCTGCTGTTATTGGTGCCCCATTTGCAGGGGTCTGGACTGATCGGTTGCCACGTAAACAAGTAATGGTTGTCGCCGATTTTTCAAGAGCGGCAATTGTTTTTTCCATGGTTTTTCTTTCAAGCCCATCGACGCCAATTGTGTTCTTAGGTTTAGCCGTGTTCCTAGTCGGCGTTGGTGATGCTTTTGGCGCAGCTGCCGCTGGTGCGATCATGCCGAGTTTGGTACCCGATGAAAAATTGCCGGCTGCAAATGTTGCCCGCAATATCGTGGTGCGCACCTCAACAATTATTGGCCCAGGTATCGGGGGAGTATCCGTTGCCTTATTTGGTGGTCGTTTAACTTTTCTCTTCACCGCTTTCACTTTTGCATACGGAACTTATTTCTTAATGAAAATTAAGGAAAATATTAATGGCCAAGCAAAAGAACGTGAATCATTTGGTACCGAGATGCGCGAAGGACTACGCACAGTTATCGAAATTCCATGGATTGGCGCCATGATTGTGATGGTTTCTTTTCAGTTGATGGTGGTACTAGCGGCTGAAACAGTTTTACTTCCCATAATTACCAAACGTGAATTTGATTCGAATACCCCATTCGCGCTTTCTGCTGCAGCTTTTTCAGTGGGAAGTATTGTTTCGGCAATCATCTGCGTGAAAACGAAGGTAAAACATGAAGGCCAGACCTCAATCTTGGTTTGGATGTTAGTGATTATCGCTCCGTTGGCTCTGGCATTTCCGGTTTCTGGCACAGTGATTGTGATTGCCTATTTAATTGCCGGGCTCTCGGTCGGTCCTTGGGAAGCTTGGTGGTCAACCGCGGTGCAGCGAGAAGTGCCGCAACACTTACAAGGTCGAGTTTTTTCAATAGATCACATGGGTTCAACTGCTTTGATGCCAATCGGAATGGCGCTAGTTGGCCCAGCAGCTGAACTATTTGGTGAGCGAAATTTGTTAATCGGAGCCTCGATTTTCCACATTATTGCTGGCTTGTCGATTCTGCGAATTCCGGGAGTTAAAGATATGAAGATGCCACGTAAGACAATTATCTCTCAGGGCGAACAAGATTTAGCGTGAAAAGTCAGGCAGAAATTGCCTCAAGAAATTAGGCTTCAGCCATACGTAAGGGAACTCCCCGCCCTTACTAAAGGAGAATCATGACTCGCATTGGCGAAACTAGCGATCTACTGAAGTGCTCTTTCTGCGGAAAGACTCAAAAGCAGGTTAAGAAATTAATCGCCGGTCCTGGCGTTTATATTTGCGACGAATGTATCGATCTTTGTAACGAGATCATTGTTGAAGAGCTTTCTGAAACTGCAGCTCTCGGCTTAACTGAGCTACCAAAGCCTCAAGAAATTTTTGAATTCCTAGATCAATATGTAATCGGCCAAGATCGGGCAAAGAAATCTTTATCAGTTGCGGTTTACAACCACTACAAGCGTGTTCAATCAGGTGATGCAAAGCGTGAAGATGGCATTGAACTAGCCAAGAGCAATATCTTGTTACTGGGCCCAACTGGTTGCGGCAAGACTCTGATGGCGCAAACATTGGCGCGCATGCTCAATGTGCCATTCGCAATTGCTGATGCAACTGCGCTTACTGAAGCTGGTTACGTTGGCGAAGATGTTGAAAACATTCTGCTTAAACTTTTGCAAGCTGCTGATTACGATGTAAAGAAAGCCGAAACCGGCATCATCTATATCGATGAGATCGATAAGGTTGCACGTAAATCAGAAAACCCATCTATCACTCGCGATGTTTCTGGCGAAGGTGTTCAGCAAGCGTTATTGAAGATTCTCGAAGGAACAGTTGCATCAGTTCCACCACAAGGTGGTCGCAAGCATCCGCATCAAGAATTTATTCAAATCGATACCACTAACGTGCTATTTATTGTTGGTGGCGCATTCGCTGGCCTAGATAAAATCATCGAAGCGCGCTCGGGAAAAGCAGGCGTTGGTTTTAATGCGACACTTCAGACAGCTGAAGATAAGAATCGCAAAGATATTTTCGCTGATGTAATGCCTGAAGATCTGCTCAAGTTCGGCATGATTCCTGAATTCATTGGTCGCTTGCCAGTATTAACTAGCGTTGAGAATCTCGATAAAGAAGCGCTCATGCAGATTCTTACCGAGCCAAAGAACGCTCTGGTAAAGCAATATGCCAAGTTATTCGAGCTAGATTCAGTCGAACTTGAATTCACTCCAGAATCACTCGATGCCATTGCCGATTTAGCACTACTTCGCGGAACAGGTGCTCGTGGCCTGCGAGCAATCATGGAAAGTGTTCTACTTGCCGTTATGTATGAGGTTCCAAGTCGCAGCGATATTGCAAAGGTTGTCGTTACTGCCGAATCCATCAAAGATGGCGTTACTCCGACATTTATCCAGCGCACGGGTGATATTCCAAAGCGGGCGGCCCGAGGCGAAAAACGTTCAGAAGAGAAGAGCGCATAATCTAGACTGCTGCCTATGAGTCAGCGTGGAAAAGAATTAGCTTCAACCTTTTCGCCTGCCGAAATTGAGGCACCGTTATACGAGAAATGGTTAGCGGCCGGATACTTCACCGCTGATGCAAATTCCAGCAAAGAGCCATTCACCATTGTTTTGCCACCACCAAATGTGACAGGCGTTTTACATATCGGTCACGCACTAGATCAAACTTTGCAAGATTGTTTAGCGCGCATCAAGCGGATGAAAGGCTACGAAGTTTTGTGGCTACCGGGTATGGACCACGCTGGTATCGCAACTCAAAATGTGGTTGAAAAACAATTAGCCAGCGAAGGCAAGTCACGACATGATTTAGGTCGCGAAGAATTTGTTAAGAAAGTTTGGCAATGGAAAGCCGAATCAGGTGGCGCAATTCTTGGTCAAATGCGTCGCCTAGGAGATTCAGTTGACTGGTCTCGCGAACGTTTCACTATGGACGAAGGCATGTCTAATTCAGTTCTTGCGCTCTTTAAGAAGATGTATGACGCCGAATTAATTTATCGGGCAGAACGAATCATTAACTGGTGCCCACGGTGCTTAACCGCGCTTTCAGATATTGAAGTTGAGCATCAAGACGATGCTGGCGAATTCGTGCAGGTGCGTTACGGCGATGGCGAACAAAGCATTGTTGTTGCGACAACTCGTGCCGAAACCATGATGGGCGATGGCGCAGTTGCGGTTCACCCTAATGATCCGCGCTACCAGCACATGATTGGCACTGAAGTTTTATTGCCACTGGTAAATCGCATGATTCCGATTATTGCCGATGAATTAGTTGATCCAGATTTCGGTACTGGCGCTGTAAAGGTAACCGCAGCTCATGATCCAAATGACTTTGAAATGGCTATGCGCCATAACGTTCCGTTCGTAGTAATCATGAATGAGCATGGCATTATGGAAGGCAGCGGCACAGAGTTTGATGGCATGGATCGCTTCGATGCTCGCGTTGCTGTTGTTGCTAAGTTGAGAGAGCTTGGTCGAATTGTTGCCGAGAAGCGCCCATATATTCACGCAGTTGGACATTGCTCACGTTGCGATACAACTGTTGAACCACGTTTATCTAAGCAATGGTTTGTAAAAGTGGCACCACTTGCAAAAGCATCAGCGGATGCAGTTCGTAGTGGCGCAGTAAAGATCGAACCTGAAGAGCTAGCGCCGCGCTACTTTGATTGGGTCGACAATATGCACGACTGGTGCATCTCGCGCCAACTTTGGTGGGGCCATCGAATTCCGGTTTGGTATGGGCCTAATGGCGAAATGGTTGTGGTTGGCCCGGGCGAAAGTGCGCCAGCTGGCTATGAACAAGATTCCGATGTTCTTGATACTTGGTTCTCATCTGGCCAATGGGCATTCTCAACATTTGGTTGGCCAGCAAAAACTGCTGACCTAGCAAAGTTCTATCCAACTTCAGTTCTAGTAACTGGTTACGACATTTTGTTCTTCTGGGTTGTGCGCATGATGATGATGAGCACATTTGCAATGGATGGCGTGCCACCATTTAAAACAATTATGTTGCACGGTTTAGTGCGCGATCAATTTGGCAAGAAGATGTCTAAGAGTCGCGGCAATGTGGTTGATCCACTTGAATTTATGGACAAATACGGCGCCGATGCGCTTCGGTTCACTCTTGCACGCGGAGCTAATCCAGGTACCGATCAAGCATTGGCTGAAGAATGGGTTGGCGGCTCACGTAATTTTGCTACCAAACTTTGGAATGCAACTCGTTTTGCCATGATGAATGGTGCAACAGTTGAAGGACCAATGCCTGATGTTTCAAAACTTAACGCGATCGATAAATGGATCCTTAGCCGCGTAACCGAAACTATTCGTGATGCAGATTCACTCTTTGAGGGTTATGAATTCGCGAAAGCTAGCGAACTGATTTATCACTTCGCTTGGGATGATTTATGTGACTGGTACCTAGAGCTATCCAAGGAAGGTTTCTCATCAGGTGACGCAGCTTCTAGCCAGCGAGTTCTCGGTTATGTTCTTGATCAATTACTTCGTTTATTGCATCCATTGATGCCATTTATTACTGAAGAACTTTGGCTCTCGCTAACCGGGGGAGAGTCCCTAGTTATTGCTGAGTGGCCTACCGCTGAATTGAATTATCTCGATAAGAGCGCCGAAGGCTTAGTTGCGCAAATGCAGGCCGTAATTACTGAAGTTCGACGTTTCCGAAATGATCAAGGAGTGAAGGCAACAGCCAAGATTCCGGGTCGCCTAACTACAACTGGCGAGCTAGCAAAATATGCCAGTGCGATGGGCTTTGTTCTTAAGCTCGAAGCGAAAGAATTCACA
>JBIILF010000069.1:0-4768 GCA_044232785.1 Candidatus Planktophila sp.
TCAATTACTGTAGCGATTGCTAATGCAACAGGTAAGTCTGCTGCAATTTCAATCACTGGCTTAAAGAAAGTAACTGAAAAAATCTCAGTTGCTAACCAAGCCTTTAAGTACACCGTAACTGCTGGAGCAAAGACGGTTTCAGTTGTAATTGCGGGCAAGACATATACCTCAAAAGTTAACGTTAAATAGGGATGAACTAAGCCCACCGAGAGAGTTAAACCTCTCGGTGGGCCCCATCAATTAGAAGTAGGGATCAATAAATGGTGCGAAATCGATTAGCAGTTCTGTTGCTAGCAGTTTTAGTAACTGCAGGTGCAACCTTGGTGTCTGCGGAAGCCGCAACATCTGTTAAACCAATTAACGCACCAGTTATCTCTTACTCATCAAATGGTTACTCATTTAAGGCCACACCTGCGAAATGGTCCGATAATGGACTTAGCTCATTTAAATGGGTACTCGATGGGAAAGCCATCGCAGGAGCCCAATCTTTGAGCGTAAAAGTTCCAACTCCCAAAAAAGGCTCAAAGCTTAAATTTAGCGAGATTCATGAACTTGCAGATGGCACTACCTCAACGGCCTCTTCGGCAGAATTGATTGTCGGCAAGGTTTATCTTGCGGATAAGATCACCATTCGAGTAAATCCGGCAAATGACAAATTAATGGAAATTGCTTCTTTGCCACAAAGTATTCCAACTGCATCTAAGCCAACTTATCAATGGTTTGTTGGGTATTTTGCAGTCAAGGGTGCGACTAAAGATTCTTACAACTTAAAGACATCTGATATTGGTGCAGATATTTCAGTTAAGGTTACTTTCGCAATGAAAGGCCATCTCTCTGCTAAGCAGACTTCAAATGTGGTAGCAGTTGCCACGCTAGAAAGAAAATACGAACAAATTTGGTCAGAAGAGTTTAATGGCCCAGCCGGGGCAGAAGCAGATCCTGCGGTTTGGTCTCCACAAAATGGCGATGGTGTTGCTTTTGGAAATCGTGGCTGGGGAAATAACGAGCGCCAGTGGTACGACGATAAAATTTCCACCACTGATGGTTCTGGTTCATATGTAATTAAAGCTACAACAACCGGAGCTAGTGCGAACGAATGTTATTACAAAGGACCTTGCGAATGGTCGAGCACAAAAATAGTAACCAAAGATAAAGTCGGTTTTATGTACGGCCGCATTGAAGCGCGCATTAAGGGCCCAGTTGGTGCCGGCACTTGGGGTGCCTTCTGGTTACTTGGTGCAAATATTGATGAACGAGGCTGGCCAGGATGCGGTGAAATTGATGTAACCGAATTACTGGGAAGTATGCCATCCACAAATCTCGGATATATTCATGGCCCTGGCGGCAGTCGTGGTGAAAGAATTGAAATGGATTCTCCACATGCAGCGGAGTACCACACATATGCAGTCGATTGGTTGCCTGATCAAATTCGATATTACTTAGACGGCGTGCCCTTTTTAACTCTTGATAAGCGTGATTCAGGCTGGGTTTATGACCATGAGTTCTACATCATCATCAACCTAGCAATGGGTGGAAATCTAGGTGGCGCTATTGATCCTAAGCTAACCGATTCAACTATGGCTTTTGACTATATACGCGTTTATTCAATTAATGGAGTAGGCGAAGTAATTAAGCATTAAGTTAAGCGAACTTCGCCGATTCCATTGATACTGTAATGCTTGATATACGCGATTTCGAGCTTACTTGATTTCAGAGCCGGATCTACTTCGCCAACGAACCAACCACCGATCGCTTGATTTAAAATTAAATAAAAGTAGTCATTGAACGGCCACTCTTTACCTTCAAAATCAGCGACGCCTGCATCAAAACGTAGGTAAGTGTTACCATTAAAGAACCATTCAATTGAGTTCTCGCGCCAATTAATTGCAAATGTATTGAATTCTTTTGAGAGTAATTCGGGGGATTGCTGGTACCCAGTTATTCCATGTTCGCCGGAATAGCCCTCGGCATGCAAAGTACTTTGAATGGTGCTCGGTTTTGCGCCATTGCCTTCAAATAAATCAATTTCACCGCAACTTGGCCAAGGTGACCCTTCAGATATGTTCTGACCAAGTAACCAAAGAGCCGGCCAAGTTCCGACACCTATCGGCATCTTTGCCGAAATCTCTAAGAAGCCGTATTTAAAATTAACTTTTCCAGCAGTGTGGATTTTTCCACTCGTCCACTCTGCTGGACCGTAGAAAGCTTCGATAGATGAGCCATCTTTTTCGCGGTTGGCGCTTATTACTAAACCGTTATCAACTTTTAGCGCATCGGTTGTGTAGTACTGCCTTTCATGATTTCCCCAGCCAATTAATCCATGTTGTGAGCCATCACCTAGATCGGCTGTCCAAAACTTAGAGCTAGGTTGTTTATCTTCGGTAGCCTCAAAAATCTCAGACCAAAGCAAAATTTTCTCATTTGGGCTTACCACTTCGGCCTCCTGTTAGTGTAGGGTTTGAGAGTATGAAACCGCTTTCAGGGGCGGTTTATAAGGCTCTTATGTGAAAGTATAGGGGCAGATATCGCCGAATTGGAGATTAATTTTTATGTCTAACGTTTTTCCAGAAGACTTTCTTTGGGGAACTGCAACAGCTAGTTACCAAATCGAAGGTGCCGCGCAACTTGATGGTCGCGGTGTGAGTATCTGGGATACCTTTAGCAAAACTCCAGGCAAAGTTGTTGGTGGCGATAATGGAGATATCGCTTGCGATCACTATCACCGCTATCCAGAAGATATTGCGATCATGAAAGATCTCGGCGTTAAGGCGTATCGATTGTCTATTGCCTGGCCCCGACTATTTCCAAATGGCGATGTTCTTCGCGAAGAACGCGGTTTTAATTTTTACAACGATTTAATTGATGCGCTAATTGAAGCTGGCATCGAACCTATGGTTACTCTGTACCACTGGGATCTGCCACAAAAACTTGAAGATGCAGGTGGTTGGGCAAATCGCGAAACCGTAGCTGCATTTGCAAAGTATGCAACTGCATGTGCCGAAGAGTTTGGTGATCGCGTTAACAACTGGATCACACTAAATGAACCTTGGTGCGTGGCTTGGCTCGGATATTCAATTGGCGTGCATGCACCTGGCAAGAAAGATCACGCTCTGGCAATTGCGGCATCTCACCACACGGCGCTTGCTCACTCTGCAGCATCGCGAGCTATTAAAGATGTCAGACCAGCTGCCCATGTTGGTTTAACTGTCAACATGACTAACCATCATCTGGAGAACCCAGAAAATGCTGATCTGGTTGTATTAAATGGTTTATTAGATTCAAACATTAATCGTTGGTGGATTGAAGCAATGCTTTATGGTCGCTACCCAGATAATATTTTGGATTACTACGGCCCAACTCTTAAAGAAGTTTTTTTACCAGGCGATAACGAGCTTTTGAAAAGCAAACCTGATTACTTGGGCATTAATTACTATTCAGATTCATTCCTGCGCAATCCGCTTCCTACAGATTTAGCCAATAGCGAGCCCGGTATTTTTCCTTTCCCACAGAAGGGAAATAACGCCCCTCCAGCTCATTTAGCTGATTCGCTAACTGCGATGGGTTGGGTCGTTACCCCAGAAGGTCTCGGAAATCTGGTCTCTCGCATACATCGCGATTACCCAGAGATTCCATACTTAATGATCACCGAAAACGGATCTTCTTACGACGATGTGGTTGAGGCCGATGGCAGCATCAATGACACAGCTAGAACCTCCTACTTGAGCCGCCACCTGCAATCTCTGCAGAAGGCAGTTGCTGCGGGCGTTCCAGTCAAGGGTTACTTTGCATGGTCACTGCTTGATAACTTTGAATGGGCTGAAGGGTATGCAAAGCGCTTTGGTTTAGTTCGAGTTGATTACAAAACTCTTGAGCGAACTCCCAAGTTAAGCGCTAAGCGTTATAAAGAGATTATTGCAGCTAACAGCGCTGATTAGTTTTTAGCGCTTGATTCTCTAGCTACCAATTTAACTGGCAGCATTTTCTTACTAACTTCAGAACCACTAAGGGCTGCAACTAACATATTGGCCACTTCAGCGCCAAGCTCACGAATTGGTTGATGAATACTAGATAGAGCAGGCACTGATCGTGTCGCAACTGGAGAATTATCAAAGCCAACCACTTTAACTTGCTTTGGTACTGAAATTTTGTTTTGGAGTAATACATTTATTGCGCCAACTGCACTTAAATCGTTACCTGCAAAGATTCCATCAAAAGAAATCTTCTTCTTCAAAAATTCTCGGATCACTTCTTCAGCGGTTGACATCGAATAGTCACCAGTTAGAACCGAAGACGGTGAAATTTCACGACCAGCCTCAGACATCGCTTTCTCAAAACCTTCCAGGCGGTCGCGGCCTGATTGCAACTTTAGGTCGCCAGTGATCATGATGATTTTTTTACAACCTTGTGAAATTAAGTGTTTTGTTGCTAAATAGCCGCCTTGTACGTTATCAACGTCAACATATGGGAATTTATCAGAGCCACCTAAATCACCACCGAATACCACTGGTATGCCTTTAGGTAGAAGTCGCTCGAAACTTCTTACCGATCTATGCCAACTAAACATCGCTATGCCATCGACTTGTGCCTTGCGCAGAGATTCGAATAGCGAGTCTTCGCTACCCGTCTTTGGACGAATAAGAAGTAGCGGTTGCATGCCCGCGTCGGAAATCGCAGTAGTGAAACCTTGGACCACTAGGCCCCAGAAAGGGTTAAGAAAGAATTCTTCGCTGGACTCTTCAAGGACCAGAGCGACTAACCCGCTACGTCC
>JBIILF010000070.1:0-4744 GCA_044232785.1 Candidatus Planktophila sp.
TGTGGCGCATCGTTTACATAGTAAATCGGCGTCGTTAGATAGAAAGACTTATTAACTGCGCTCATTGGGACATCTTATTGGCATCGACGACTGCGGCATAAACGATTTTCTTGGGGATCTTAAATTCTTCGGCCACCGTAGCAATTGCGCCTTTTCGGTCCATGCCAGCGCCTTCGAATTCGCGCACTCGAGCGACCATATCTGCCGAAGTAGCTGCGGCATCACCTAATGGTGCTCCGGCAATGACCAATGTAATTTCGCCCAGCACTTCGTTGGCAGTTGCCCAACTATGTAATTCGGAAAGTGTGCCTCGTATTGTTTCTTCATAGCGCTTCGTCATCTCGCGACAAATCGCCCCGAGGCGATCACCGCCAATTGCAGTTACTGCATCGGCTAATGATTCGGCTAATCGATGCGGGGCTTCAAATAAAACTATGGTGCGTTCTTCAAATCGCAACGACTCATAAAATTTCTGTCGCGCCCCACTTGAGCGAGGTGCAAAACCATCGAAAGTAAATCGATCAGTTGGCAAACCTGCTAAAGCAATTGCCATAGTGACCGCACTTGGGCCAGGTAGAACACTGACTTCGATATTGGCCGCAATTGCATCGCGCATTAATCTAAAACCAGGATCGCTAATAGTTGGCATGCCTGCATCAGAAACTACGACCACATTTAAACCAGATTTAAGGAGCTCTAAAACTTCCTGAGTTCGGGCATCTTCATTTCCTTCAAAGAAGGAGAGCACTCGAGCAGTGAAGGTCACGCCTAAGTCGGCAGCTAAGCGATGAAAGCGCCTGGAATCCTCGGCCGCAATCACATCAGCGCTGGTGAGGGCAGCAATTAAGCGCGCGCTTGCATCACCCGGATTGCCGAGTGGAGTTGCTGCCAATATTAAGCTCACGCGCATACGCTACCGCCATGAAGCAGTTCACTAGATCAGCGCTAGCGCCTTACGCTATTTATTTGATCGCGTTGATTGCATTCGCAATGCGGTTGTTCCGTTTAGGTCAGCCCAAAGGCTTCATTTTCGATGAGCTCTACTATGTAAATGGGGCGCAGGATTACTTGAAATATGGCGTCGAAATCGATGGCTTAAAACCCGAATTTATCGTCCATCCCCCAGTTGGCAAGTGGGCAATTGCCTTAGGAATAAAAATCTTTGGCGATCATGAATTTGGGTGGCGAATCGCATCGGCGTTTTTTGGTTCGCTCTTAATTCTGCTCGTCGGTTTAATCGCAAAAGAACTATTTAAATCTAACTTATGGGCAGCTCTTGCTAGCGGTTTAATTGCACTCGATGGTTTGGCACTTGTTCATTCCCGAACTGCCTTACTTGATCTCTTCTTAACATTTTTTATTGCTTTAGCGCTTTGGGCATGGCTTAAGAATTGGTACTGGTTGGCTGGTATTGCTTTTGGTTTAGCTGCTGCTACTAAATGGAGTGGTCTCTATTTCCTAATTCTTTTTGCACTAATAACTTTCTATCGAATTAGTACTCAAAACTCTGGCCGCCAACTTTTCAAACCAATCCTGAAATTTGCTGGGCAATTCGGATTGCTACCGATCATGACTTACTTAATAAGTTGGATTGGCTGGTTCCGCAGCGATCGTGGTTGGGATCGCGATTGGTCACCGAGTGTTCTGAAATCTTTCTGGCATTACCACGCCGAAATGTTGAACTTCCATACTGGGTTAGTTACGAAGCATTCTTATCAAGCAAACCCTTGGAGTTGGTTAGTTCAAGGTAGGCCAACATCTTTCTATTATGGAAGTCCGAAAGGTTGCGGCGCCGATAGTTGCTCGCAAGAAGTTTTGGCACTTGGCACACCGTTACTTTGGTGGTTCGGAACTATTGCGCTTTTCTTCGTACTTGGAATTATCATTCGTAACTTCTTATTTAAGAAAAGTGATTTCGCTGCAATATTTATCTGGTCTGGCTTACTTGCCGGCTATCTGCCTTGGTTCTTATTCCAAAAGCGCACTGTCTTCTCTTTCTATGCCATCGTATTTGAGCCATTCCTGATATTTGCCTTGGTTTATTGCGCTAAATACCTCATGGAATCAAAGGTCCGGCGCGAGATTTCGCAAACGATCATAACAATTGCGCTTTTGGCAATTGCACTTAACTTTATTTACTTCTACCCAATTTTTACTGGCGAAGTAATTACTTATGATGCTTGGTATGCCCGAATGTGGCTACCTTCTTGGATCTAATTATTCGTTAGCTGCCTTGTTATCGCGTAAACGATCGACCGCTTCTTCGGCAAGAATTTGATCAAATATTTCATCTTTAGAAGGAGCAATTGCGTTAAGCGCAGCCATTGTTAACTGCTCTTGCTCTTCACTCCACTTACCTGGCTCGGTTAAATCAATAATGCGCTTAGAGGTGACAGCTTTTGGTGCACTCAAATAAGTTGGGGCCGGAACCGAATCTGGTTGCCAGGTGCGTCGTTCTTCGGCTGTGCCTTTCGGCAAAATAACCACACCAGTTAATTCACGTTCGGATAGTGGAATCCAGTGATCAGTTGTTGCTTTCGGAGTAATTACTTCAACCAAGTTTGTAGTTGAGATGCCATTGCTTTCACGTTGTAATTGCTTGACTCGACGTAGCTGCAAGCGCTCGGAGATCGTCTCGCGGCGAACTTGCACAATGTAAAGTGCTATTCCGGAAATTGGAACTAACGTATAAACGAATTGCAGCTTATTCATAACTCCACCCACCAAAGTTGCTACTAAGGAAAAAGTTAACAATGTAAAAATCATTCGGCGACGTAACATCTTTTGAGCATTTTTTGCGACAAAATCTAAATCGGTATGCATCAATCCGGTTTCGGGTAATCCACCTGGAGATTTACTTGCCACAACTTTTAGCGCACTCTTGTAACGCTCAACAGATTTTCCAGAGAATTCTTCGCGGTCGTGGATCCAGCGCGGAAGAAAGTAGGAAACCCACATTCCGGCGATCGCGAGATAGATAAGTCCTGAAGCCATGATGGTTAAAGATAGACGGGGTTTACGCTCAAGTCGGGTATTTCGAAGGCATTTAGGCGCGCTACTTAATTGCTGGATTCTCTTTCACAAAACAGATGTGGTCACGCCAAGCGCCATCAATATGCAAAAACCGTGGGCGATCGCCTTCAAAGATAAAGCCCGCCTTCTCAGCAACTCGACGAGATGCGCCATTTTCAGGGCGTAAATTGATCTCAATTCGATGAAGCCCTAACTCGTTAAAGCCAAAATCTGTAATCAGCTCAACTGCTTGAGTCGTAAAGCCGCGGTTGGCATAGTTGCGACTGATCCAATAGCCAATATGAGCGCCGCGAAGAGCGCCATAAATAATGCCGCCCAGGGTTATTTGGCCAATCAGATTCGGGCCTTGCCAAATTGCAAGTGAAATTGTGCGACCACTACGGCCATCGCGGTTATGAATGCGAACCATTTCAATAAATGAAGGCGGCTTCTTAGGTAGCTCACTGGCCTCAATATATTCAGGCACTTTCGGCAGCGTTGCTTCCCAAGGAGTAAGCCAATCGCGATTTTCAGCTCGAACCGCAAACCATTTCGGGCGATCACGTAAACGCAGTGGGCGCAGTGTTATCTCATTACTAGTTAAGACGACCGGCCAAACTTGATCGCTCATTAAAGCAGCTTAAATGTAACGGCGTTCGAGCACGACGACAGTTACTTCTTTACCAATACCAACTTCACTTTCTTGCTCACCTAACGCAATAAAAGCGTTTGCATCTGACAAAGTTGATTGCTCATCTTGTGAAGGCAGCGGCATAACCGATTTACCATCTTCAGAAAGAATTGCTCGAATATATGAGCGAAGTCCAGATGAAGAGGCGACCGGCTTTTCCAATTTTGCTTTAACTGAAGGGCGATGGATTGTTGAGGCGCCCAATAAGGTGCGAATCATGGGTCTAATAAATAGCTCAAAGGAGATGTAAGCCGAGATCGGATCACCCGGAAGCGTAACTACCGGGGTTTTATCTGGCCCGATCGTGCCAAAGTTATGGCGGCCGCTGGCTTCAATCGCTAAATCAACTGTGGTGATATCGCCTAACTTAGTCAATGTGCGGGTAATTAAATCGAAGGAATCATCTTGGCGTTCGCCACTAATAATTATTAAATCTGCACGCACTAACTGATCTTCAATAACTCGCTGCAGTTGCTCTTCATCATCTGGAATCGAGTGAACGCGGTAACCAATGGCACCTGTTTCGCGAACTGCGGTGGTCAACAACCAAGAATTAGTTTCATACTCTTCATTGCCGGTTAAAAATTTTCCTGGCTCAACTAGATCTGGCCCAGCTGATAAAACGACTACGCGTGGATGTGGTCTAGTCGGTAAATGATCCAAACCAATTGAGGCCGCTAAACCAATTTGAGTTGCCCTTATTCGTGCCCCGGCTCGAAGTACCAAACGCTCACCTGCATGAACATCGCTAGCCAGTGTCGCGCCATGGGCATCAAGCAACGGCATATCGAATGCTTCGAGAGGTTTGCAGATGGCAATTAAAGAGGTGAGAAACTCATCTACCTTTGTGCGCTCTGACATAATCCCACCATACTTTGTAACTCGATACTTCCTAGGGATTTAACTATGAATGAAGATGTGAAGTCTGACAAAGACAGGTTGCGCAAGCGATACCGGGTCGAACGCCATGATGGATTCATCCCGGTTGAATTTACCCATTTGGCGCAAAGCCCCGAGATCGCAGCTGCCCAAGTAATTGCT
>JBIILF010000071.1:0-4715 GCA_044232785.1 Candidatus Planktophila sp.
GTTGCAGCAACCATCGGTCGCTTGCGCCTACTTCTAGTTGCGACATGGGGCGTTTACCCAATCTCATACATCCTTGGTATGGGTGAAGGAATGGCTTCAGCAGAACAATTCGTTGGCGTTCAGGTTGGTTACACAGTCGCTGACGTTCTAGCTAAGTGCGTATTCGGTCTTACAATTCTAAAGATCGCTCGCATGAAGTCAGCTGCAGAAGGCATGAAGGACGATCACTAAGTTATAAATTGCAAGTTTAATCTTGCAGGAGGGAAGGCGGGAAACCGCCTTCCCTCTCTTTTTTTTGATCAGATTTTTTGAAAAAAACAGAATAGAATTAAATTAACCGGTTGAGAGGAATACCTAAAATTATTAATAACTACCGCATGTGGGCCTATGCCCTAATAGCAACTGGCTGTATCAACTGGAGCTACCAGCGAGACCAGTCAGGCGCAGTTACCAATAGCGCGATTGTGGTTATTCCTGGACTCGTATTGATAGCAATAACATTTAATAAAACCCTGGCTGCGAAGTTAAATTCAAAAGTAGCTATGTATTTCTGGGGTGTTGTTGGTGGGCTGGCCTTGATTTTCGCTTTCGTTAACTAAATTTATTTTTCGTTTAAGCGAATTTTGAAATACTCCCAAGCGGAGATCGTCAACAGAATCATCGAAAAGCCAAAGAGCAAATCCTCAATTGGTGCTCCTGCTAGCCGCTGACCAATTATTTCGGTATCGCCATACATCACTATTTTATTTGAAGTCAGCCACCAGTTAGTTAGTAATTGAAATGGCAAAATCAAAAAGTATGTCAACCAAAATATTCCTCTGGTCATCATTCTGGATTTGAGCAGAAATAGATCGAGTACAACCGATACGAATACTGCGCTAAGTGCGATGTCAGAGTAAATCACTTGACTCCTCTTTCGCTTTACCCCAGCCAGTTAACTTCGTTAGCGCTAGGTAAGTCAGGATCGACATCATGGGCACGATAATGAAGAATAAAACTTCTTCGATAGGTAGCTTGCCAAATAGCATGATTCCTAGAATCTGATTGGAATCAAAGAACCAACTTCCTTTACTTACCGCCCAGAAATCCCAGATTAAATAGATAAATAAAATTAAGGCGTCGGTGAAAAGGAATAACTTCAATTTTTTAGAAAATTGCAATTTGAAAGCAAAATTAACGCCAACTGCGCAGATTGCAACGAAGATCAAGACATATGAGTAGTGCAGATTCTCCACACCTTATCCTCTCGCAATCCAACGAAATTATGCCTAATCTATAGCCATGAAGCAGACTCTTTTTGGAATTTATCAAGGGTCGGCCCGCTTTTCCAGGGTTATGGCAGCACTTGCAGTTCTACTGTTTGCTGGCCTTCAAGTAGCAAACTTTGAGATCTCAATCAATGCGCAGGTTGTTCTTGCCGTAATCGCATTAGCAATCGGAATTCCACATGGAGCTATCGATCACTTAATTACCATTCCGCGCTCTTCACGATCAAGATTCATCGCCTTTGTAACTATCTACACTCTAATCGCCATCTTTGCCGCACTCGCTATTGCTAAATGGAATCTGGTTGGCTTTCAGTTGGTGGTTCTAATGAGCGCCTTGCACTTTGGATTTGGCGATTCGGCATTTGCTAACGAAAGTCGAGCCGCCGCCGGTGAGAATGGCTATCCAAAATTAATTCTGGCAAGTTACGCAATTCCGGCTGGCTTCCTTCCGGTAGTGCTACCGCTGACAGATAAGCGAACCCTTGATGTGCTGCAAGAGTTAAATCCGACTTTGATTAACTGGGCTGGCACATTTACTGAGTTACTGAGAAACACAACGTTAGTTTTCGCACTAATTGCTATCGTGCTTTTAGTTGTTACTAGAAATATTGACCTCGCTCTAGATCTATTCTTGTTGCTTGCGCTCTCATTCTTAGCGCCGCCATTGGTTGCATTCGCTGTTTACTTCGGATTTTGGCACGCAATTCGACATACCGCTCGATTAGTTCCCAAGCTACCAAGTGCCATGGCGAAAGTTTCCAGCGGTAATCTCTTCGCTAGTTTCTTTGCGGCTGTTATACCTGGGCTTTATGCAATTCTAGGAATATTTGTTCTTGGTATCTTCATTGTTGCAAGAGGCAGCACAGATATTTCAAGTGATTTTCTTTGGGTCATTTTGGTAATTATTTGGGCACTTACCGTTCCACATATGGCCACCACAGCAAAGTTTGATATTAAAGCTTTTAAGAACTAGCTTCGTCCATAAGCGCTTCAACTAAAGTCTCTTGTAGCCAACCTAGCCAGGTGTAAACCGCATATACGGCTCGCATTGGGTCATCTGGCGCCAGTAATTCAAGGTCTTCGTGAGAATTTTGCTCAACTTTAAGTCGCACTCCTAAAGCCAGCCGCACATCATTTAAACCACCGAGCCAGGCCTGCGCATTTTCAAAATCAAGTGCTACATCGCCATCACTTGCACTCAATAGCATCATGCGCATTGACATTGCATGTGCGCGCTTTTTATCGCGCAACGTGCTCTCCGTATAGCGACGAAACTCCGCGGCATCTTCTCCATCTTGATAAGCGTTAGGTAGCAACCGCAATAAAACTTCATCGTCAGGCGGTGAATCATGCGTGGTTATTCCAACCATCGCAGCTAGTGGATCTTCATTTGAATTGTCATGTCGTTCGGCCAAGATCTCAATTATCTGTTGAACTAGATTTACTAAAACTTCGCGTTCGGTTTCGGCAAAG
Organism: Candidatus Planktophila sp.; assembly: GCA_044232785.1. Taxonomy (GTDB): domain Bacteria; phylum Actinomycetota; class Actinomycetes; order Nanopelagicales; family Nanopelagicaceae; genus Planktophila. Next base: position 2,742 of record JBIILF010000071.1, read on the forward strand.
TTTGCGATGTAGGTATCGCTACCGTGTCGAATAAATCCTTCAGTAGGTGACATTAAATTTGATCCTCGCGCGCAAGCGTGGCCCATAACCCATATTCATGTAGCCGTTGCACGTAACGTTCCATTTCCTCACGCGCACCTTTGGCAACAATTGATTTACCTTCATTGTGGACCTGCAGCATTAATTCAGCTGCTTTCTCTTTGCTAAAGCCAAAAACTGTCATGAAAACATAAGTTACATATGTCATTAAATTAATTGGGTCATCCCAAACGACAACTACCCATGGACGATCAGAGCTAAAGATCGCGCTAATTTCAGCAGCAGTTTCCTCTGAAACCGTTGGCTGCGGCTTTAACTTTCCCATTGGCTGATTATTTCATCTCTCTGACGCATCTTTTTGATAATCCGATATTAAGGCTACCTGATGGGCGGGTTTACCTAACTAAAATGATGAATGGAGCTGTGATTGCTTGAGCTGAGTCTGCGCTGCTTATTACTAAAATCCGATAGGTAAAAACTCCTCGTTTTGCTTCAGTAACCGGCAATTCGGTATCGGCAGCCAAGAGCGGAACGCTGATCAAGTTTGCCCATGTTTTGCCATCAAAGCGTTGCAAAGTTGCTAGAGCACCAGGGGTAATTGGTGTTGCTGAAATTAAAATCTTAGTTGGCAAGCCAACTTTTGCTGAAGTAGGAGCTGAGATATTTAGGCGTGGATTTACGATTACCGAAATTTCTGGACTTAAACCTTCGCCGCGATCCCAACTGCCATCACTTCGTACCCGAATCTTTCCGGATTTGGCGAGATAGAGACCAGTTGTAAATGAACCCACATCAGTAGTTACTGGGCTGGCAATTTTGCGCCAAGTACTTTCATCGAAACCTTTAAACTCCAAATAAAATGGGAGCTCCGGTAAATTTGATTTATCTTTAAGCGTTGCTTGTGCAGTCAAAATAATTGGCGAACCATACTTAATCGAAATCTGATCGCTAGCAAGAGAGAGAATAACTTCATCAGGTGCAATTGAAAGCGCCGTAGTACGAATTCCATCCATCGCTGCTGGTTCTTCCATGCCGATGGTCCAGGCAGCTAATCCGCCTAAGCGATATTTTGCAACTAGCTGAGCTCTGGCGGTATAGCTAGCTGGATTTTGATACCAGGCAACGCGGCTCGCAGTACAAGATGTTGCCTGCCCACCTGAATTATTACCGTTGTAAGTTTTTTGATATGTAAAAGTTGCTTCCTGATATTTCTCGTTATAGGTGGGAATTGCGCCATAAGTTGTGGCAAGCGTTGTTGCATTTCGCATTACAAAAGTGGCAGCTTTTGCTGAAGTAGAAACCACTTTGGCCACATTTGCAGGGCAGGTTCCATCGACTTTGGTAACCCAGTCGCGGCCATAACCTGCTAATCCGATATATACCTTTGTCGCAGGCATCACGGAAATCGCATACTTAATGGTGCGTTCAACCCACTCAATTGGCCCAATCGGCCCGGGTCTACTTGTTGAGTAGTCATAAGTCATGATGCGCAAGCGATCAATTGATTGCGCAATCTCTGCCCAGGCATAAACCGTGTAGCCCTTCTGTCTTTCGGTAAGAGCAAAGTGAACTGGAGCAGTAATTGAAAGTAATTTACCTTCTGCATGAAGAGTTGTGCTCAACTCTTTAACAAAAGTAATCCAATTCGGTTTTGTGCCTGCCCAAGAAGATGTGCCGTCAACGAAAGCAAAACCTTCAAAATCTAAATCAATTCCATCGAAATTTTTACTCATCACTAAATCTAAAATCACTTTAATAATACTTGCGCGATCGCTCTTTTTTGCTATTAATTTAGCCAGCACTAATTTATCCATGCCATCGGTTATGGTGGGAATTATTTTGAAACCAGCGTTTCGCATTGTTGTTAATGGAACCTCAATTGCAACGCTGGGGTTTCCTGGGGTGTATAAATCCAGAATATAGGGAGCCTTGGTC
>JBIILF010000072.1:0-4646 GCA_044232785.1 Candidatus Planktophila sp.
GAAGGGGCGCCGTTTTCGTAGGGTCGGCGGTGGCCAAAAGAGATAGTGGTTAGATCAAAAGAGACCTGGGAACACCTCCTCGGAAACTTCAGCGAATCCCTTTTCGCGATCGCTTATATATTTGTTCCAAGAAGTTGCATCCCAGATTTCGACGCGAGTATTTACGCCGATAACAACGCAATCGCGATCGAGTCCGGCATATGTGCGAAGTGCTTGCGGAATAGTTATGCGACCTTGACGATCAGGAATTTCATCGTGGGCGCCAGCAAACATCACACGCATGTATTCGCGTGCACCTTTAACAGTTACTGGTGCTTGCCGTAGTTGTTCAGTAAGAGTTACAAATTCATCTGATGGGAAAACATAAAGACATAGCTCTTGGCCTTTAGTGATTACTAGGCCAGCAGATAGCTCTTCGCGGAACTTGGCAGGAAGGATTAAGCGGCCCTTTTCATCAAGGCGAGGCTCGTGAGTGCCGAGAAACATGAGCTCCCCCTTCCCCAAGGTTTGAATGCTCTAGTTCCCCACTTTACTCCCTTTTCCTCCAATTACAACCACTAACCGCCACTTATTTCCCTAATCCCCCCTTTTGCAAACCACTTCCCTCCACTTGTTTCAGGCATAAAAAAAGACCCCGGTGAAGGGGTCGGAATTTTTCAGTAACTAATTATTCGTTCGGATCAGTCCCGCGGTTATCCCAGCGCTCATCTAGACGATCCTTATAACCCTTTTTAGCAGGCTTTATAGGGCGCTCACCTTTTGCTAACGCATTAACTTTGCCCTTTAACCCGCTAGCCAAGATTGATAAACCAGTTAAACAGATCAGGAATCCGACCCAGCTAATTGGGTAGATCTTGCTAAAAACGCCACCGAAGACTGCTGCAAAACCAGCGAAAAACAAGAGCACTGCCAAACCTAAATTGCGGCGGCTAGATTTAGTTGGAGCTCCAGTAAGAGTTGAAACTAGGCGTGGGTCATCGGCTAATAAGGCCTTTTCCATCTGGGCCAGTAGCTTCTCTTCACGCTCCGAAAGTGGCATAAGGCCACAATAGAACATACGCGCCTTACTCGCTACTTTTTTCTTCGTCTGGCGCCTTGGGATCTGCTGAGGATTTCTCAATTAGCCGCCCTGGCCGCACGCTGCCCCCGCCAAAGCGTAATTTGGCCCGATCTATCGCGGTATCTGCCTCGCGCCAGCCTTTCTCGCGGGCGCCAAGGAGCAATTGCTCGGGCGCTGCCTCGCTTAAATTATCGAGGGAGATGCCAACTAATCGAAGGCGAGCTCGATCAAGGTTTAGCGCTGAGTAAAGTGATTTCGCAATTTCATAAATATCGTGAGTGCTATCTATTGGCAGTGGCAAAGTTTTTGAACGCGAGATAGTTGAGAAATCTGCAAAGCGAACTTTGATCGAAATTGTTTTGGCATAGTAGCCATTTTCGCGTAATCGGGCTGCTGCTTTTTCGGTAAGACGCAAGAACTCTTGCAGAATTTCTTCAGGATCATCGATGTCTTGCGCAAAAGTTTCGGCAGCCGAAATACTTTTATCTGGTTCATTCGGTGTTACATCGCGATAGTCGCGGCCCCACGCTAATTCATATAGTGAAGCACCACTTGCTTGCCCAAGTGCTCGAATTAAAGTTGCGCGCGGCAAGTTGGCAATATCGGCAACAGTGCGCAAACCTAACCGTTCGAGTGTTTCCGCAGTTTTTGGCCCGACTCCCCAAATTGCATTTACTGGCAAGGGATGTAAGAAATTTAAAATTCGATCTGCTGGAATTTCGAGAATGCCATTTGGTTTGCAATGACCAGATGCTAATTTTGCAATGAACTTAGATGGCGCAATACCGACCGAACAAGTAATGCCTTCGCTTGCTTCGACTTGGCGCCTGATTTCAACTGCAATCTCGCGGCCAGTACCAAGTAATTTACGAGCACCGGTTACATCGAGAAATGCTTCATCGAGTGAGATTGGTTCAACTAGTGGTGTAAATGAATCAAAGATCTCCATTACTTTTGCGGAAACTTCGGAATACCGCTGATGATCTGGAGTTACGAAAATTGCATGCGGCGCCATTCGCTTTGCCCGGCCAACTGGCATTGCTGCGCGAATTCCATATTTACGTGCTGCATAATTTGCCGACAGCACCACGCCTCGAGCGCCTGCCCCAACTACTACTGCTTTACCTCGTAGCGATGGATCATCGCGTTCTGCAACTGAGGCGTAGAAAGCATCCATATCAACATGCAAAATCGTGGCGGTGCCTTCAGTTGGCTCGCTACTCATATCGCCACCTTATTAGATAACCATTGGTTATAGATATCAGATAGCGACCAAGCTGCATCGGCGCGTAGCGATACTCCCCTAGCACCAGTTCGGCGCACTTCACCGCGGACTAATAACAATTGCGAGTTATAAAGCGTGCCGGCGTAATCAGTTTGAGCATCTGGAAAGAAAGTGGCATCGCTGCAGCCATAACCATCATCTAAGGTTAAGAAAATTACTCGTTTGCCAGATCGAACTGGTGGTGTTTGCAGAGTAACTTTAACGCCAGCTACCAAAATTGAAGTTCGGGAACGTTGCTTTAATAGTTCAGATGAACGCACTGCGCCGATTGCATTTAAGAATTCGCCGTAGAACTCGATCATATGGTGCGTGATATCCATGCCTAATCGTTCTACTTCGTGTTGCACTTTCTCGCTAGCACCTAGTTCGGGTAAACCACTTGGAATTAACGTAGGAGACGCAAAACCGAAAGTTAGTTGCGAACCAGAAATTGCTTGCACTGGCCCTTGCTTTAAATCACTTAAGTGCAGCAGCAAATCGCGGCGATTTAATTCGGTGCTATCCAAATTATGTATCGCATCAAAAGCGCCAGTCAGAATTAGCGATTCGATGGTTGGCATTGCTGCCCCTGAGCGACGGAAGAAGTCGGCTAGATCTACATATGGTCGAGCTGCAATAATGCTTTCGATTTCGCGATCACTAATGCCGCCAACCGTTGAAAGCGAAATACGAATTGCGCTACCGCTATCTTCAACTCGATAAACCCGATCAGAGTAATTAATATCAAGCGGCGCAATTGTTAAACCTAATTGGCGCACCTCATCGAGAATTAACCGCTTCGGATACATGCCTGGGTCATGAGTTAAAACCCCCGCTAAGAAAGCTGCTGGGTAATGAGTTTTCAGCCAGGCTGATTGATAAGTCGGCAGCGCAAAGGCCGCAGCATGTGCTTTACAAAAACCAAAGGATGCAAAAGCGCGCAAGACTTCCCACACTTCACTAATTACTGGCAGCTCAAAACCCGCTTCGGTAGCAGCTGGAAAGAACCAATCACAGACCTCTTGCTGGCTATCGCGATCGCCAAGTGCGCGCCGCTTTTCATCAGCTTGTGCCAATGAGATCCCAGCCATTTCGGCAATGATCCGGATTACCTGTTCGTGAAAGACCACCACACCTTCAGTTTCAGCCAAAATATCGTGCAGCCTGGGATGAATTAATTTAGCTGGCGACCAACCATGCCGCGCTTTTAGAAATGGCGTGATCATGTCGCTTTTTACTGGCCCGGGGCGAAAGAGTGAGATTTCGATAATTAAATCGTTAAAAGTATTCGGTTCGAGTTTGCCAACTAGCTCGCGCTGCCCCGGACTTTCAATTTGAAATATACCAAGGGTCTTAGTTGATTTAATCAGCTCGAAAGTTTTTGCGTCATCTAAGGCGACTTCATCGATCTCGATATTTTTATTTTCTGTGCGCTCGATTTCAGAGATTGCAAATGAAATGCTTGATTGCATTCGAACCCCCAAAATATCTAACTTGAGCAAGCCGACTGCTTCGACATCATCTTTATCAAATTCGACCATCGGATAACCACCAGCATTTAGCGTTAGTGGCGCGCGATCTAGCAAGCCACCATCGGATAAAACGACTGCACATGGATGCATCGCTAAGTGGCGCGGCAAACCATCGAGCCGCTCAGCTAACGAAATAGTCATAGCGGTAAGGGGCGCCGATAAATTTAAACTTCGTAGTTCGGGTAAATTTGCTAGCGCTTGTGAAATATGGCGTGCTCGCACATGTGGCAGAGACTTAGCAATTAAATCAATCTCACCGAGCGACATTCCCATGGCAGCGCCAGTATCACGAATCGCATGACGGGCTCGATAGGTATCAACCATTGCCACAGTTGCGCATCGCGAAGTATTGCCCGGTTTGCTCCAGTCGCTATCGCCATAACGTTTGAAAACTAAATCATAAATTTCCAGTCGGCGATCAGATTCGACATCAATATCAATGTCTGGCAACGCCCGACGAAGTGGCGAACAAAAGCGTTCCATTAATAAACCATGGGTCATTGGTTCGACCCCTGAGATACCAAGTAAATGACAGATCAACGAACCAGCACCTGAACCGCGAGCAGCCACTCGAATCGAACGTTCGCGCGCCATATCGGTAATGTCGGCAACGGTTAAAAAATATGACTCGTAACCAAGCGTTGCCACAGTTGCGAGTTCGTCGTCTAAACGTTGTTTTGCTTTAGCAATCGTGGCGCTATCGCGATATCGCCAGTTCAGCCCTGATTCGCAACGACTGCGCAATAACGTGCGCATCTCTTGTTGGTTAGCTGCGCCAACAACGTGCGCT